>NZ_JBBMRJ010000019.1:0-109148 GCF_037993085.1 Pseudomonas sp. YNh
GAATGACCAGCCCGAACAGCGGGCTTGCCGCGTCGAGCATCAGGTTTGCGAAGCCGCCACGCAACTGGAACTCCGGGTCGGCGGGGTAACCTTCAAAATCCGGTCCTGCTCGCTGCCCCTGGTCAGCCGGATAGGGTGAATCGCTGCCCTCCGGCACTTCGAGCATCGCGTAGACGCTGCGTTCTGAAGCGTCATGGGCATCGACAGCGCCGTCGGGTTTTACCGGAGGCAGATCGGATGGGCCGGGCATGAAGTGGTCCTTGTCTTCGAGAAAACTGAAGACATGAACACTATCGGGGAATCAATTCTCCAAGGAGTCTGGGGCTTCCCAAATGCTTGTAGGATCCTTCTCTGAATCAAGTTTCCAAACGTTTCCCTGGCAACATCCTGCTAGAGAATAGCGCCCTGAAGGAGCGGGTTTTCCGCTCCTGCAGGGATCGCACAACCCTTCCACAAGCGCCTCGCGCTCAGCCAAAGAGCTTGGCCAGGCAGGCCAGTTTCTTCTTGTATGATCGCCGCGCCTCCAGCGCCTGCTCCAGGCTCACCGCCAGGAACCTTGCCTGCTGGTTGGGCTGCATCTGGCCGATCAGGTCGAGGTCGGCGCTGATCACCGTGCCGATCATGGCGTAGCCGCCACCCGACACCGCATCACGGTGCAGGACGATCGGTTCCAGCCCCGCTGGCACCTGGATCGAACCGATCGGATAGCAGCTATCGACGATGTTCGACGGGTCCGAGCCGGCACCGAACGGTTGCTCCCGCGGCTGGAAGCTCAAGGCGCTGCCGCCTTTGTAGCGATAGCCGATACGGTCCGCTTCGGAGCCGACTGTCCAGGCCTGGGTGAAGAAGCTTTGCGCTGCGGCCTCGGTCAGGCGATGGAAGTACAGCCCGGGCACCACCCGCACCACCACCTCGCCGCCCAGGGCCTGGCGCAGGGCCATGGGCAGGCTCGCACCGGCGCGCGTCTTGCCGCTGGGCACACCGACCGGCAGCACGTCGCCTGCCATCAGCTTGCGCCCCTGGAACCCGCCCAACGCCCCCAGCGCGTAGGTAGAACGGCTGCCGAGCACCTCAGGTACATCAATGCCACCGGCAACGGCCAGGTAGGCACGGGCGCCCGCCGTGGGGAAGCCGAAGCGCAAAACCTGCCCTGCGCGCACGGTAAATGCCGTGTCGGGGCGCTGCTCGCGGCCATCCAGCAAAGCGGGCATCTGTGCACCGCAGACCGCTACCAGCGCATCCTGCTGGAACTCCAGCTCCGGCCCCACCAGCGCACACTCAAGGGCTGCTGCGCCGGCCGGGTTGCCCACCAGGTGGTTGGCCGCGCGCAGGGCGTACTGGTCGAGTGCACCGGACGGCGGAATGCCCAGGTGGTAGTAGCCTTCACGGCCCAGGTCCTGCACCGAGGTGGCCAGGCCGGGTTTGAGTACCTTGATCATGCCAATACCTCCTGCAGCGACTTGGGGTAACCGACCGGGTCGGCAAGGAAGGCATCCAGGGAGAATTCGACCGGGCGAATACGCAAGTCGAAACGGCCCTCTTCCACATCTGCCACTGCCTGGTCGTAGGCCCGGCGATCAATGGGCTTGAACTGCACGATGTCACCCGGGCGGAAAAACACCATGTGCGCCTTCAGGTAGTTCAGTGTTTGCCGAGGGTCGTAGATCGGTGCCGGGGTGACGCCGAACATCTGGTAGCCCCCCGCACCGCGCACCGAGTAGATGCAACCGAAGCAACCGCCATGGCCCAGGGTGAGTTTGGGCGTGTCGGTACGCGGGCGAAGGTATTTAGGCACCTGCAACTGCCGCTCGCGCTCGACCATCTGGAACATGAACGGCAGGCCGGCCACGAAACCGACCATCGACACGAACCAGGGCGCACCACTGTGGGCGGCAATGAAGGCGTCGACATCGGCCAGCCCATTGATGCGCGCCGCGTATTCCAGGTCGGTGCTGGCCGGGTCCTGGTGGCGGTCTCGGAAACGCATCAGGGTTTCATGGGTCCAGGGGTCGTTGTACAGCACCGGGATCTCGATGATCCGCGTCTGCAACGAGCGCTCGGCCACAGCCTCGGCCTCGGCACCTTGCACCGCTTCAAGCAGCGCCTGCGGCGCAATGCGGTCGGGGTCGAAGCGGATCTGGAACGAGGCATTTGCCAGGCACACGTCCAGCACGCCATCCAGAGCCAGCCGTTCAACGGCGCGGGTGACGGCCATGCCCTTGAAAAACGCTTCCAGCGACATGCTGTCGCTGACTTCGGCAAACAGGTGCTCGTCTGCGCCGAAGCTGTAGCGGATCGGGGTTGTAGCAAGCGGTTCGGCCATGACTGTTCCTTTTCTTGGAATCTTTATAGAAAGGCAGGCGAAAAAAATACACGGGCTCCGGCTTGTGCCAGACGGATGCCTCACGGGCTCAGCGTGGCGCGCGCACCACAATACCCGCCGCGTCCAGCGCCCTGCGCGTGGCCTCGACCAGGTCGAGCGCGCCGGGGGTATCACTGTGCAGGCAGATTGAGTCGAATTCGATGGCCAGGTCAGGCCCCTCGACCGTGCGCACCAGGCCCTGCTGGCATGCCCGCAATACGCGCTCGGCAACCGCGTTGGGCTCATGGCCGCGCACATTGCGGGTGAACACGATCGAGCCGCTCAGGTCGTACTCACGGTCGGCGTAGAACTCGCGAACCACTGGCTGGCCAAGTTCCTGGGCAATACGGCAGATCACCGAACCCGGCATGCAGTACAGCAGCAGCTCCGGCTCGATCACCCGCAGGTTTTCCACCAACAGGCGGGCAGCTTCTTCGTCACGCGCCAGGTGCATGTACAGCGCACCGTGCGGCTTGATGTGCTGCAGGCGCACCCCTTGGGCACGGGCAATTTCGCGCAGTGCACCCAGCTGGTAGAGCATGTCGTCGACCAGTTCCTGGGCTGGCGCGTTGATGTGCCGGCGACCGAAGCCGACAAGGTCACGAAAGCCCGGGTGCGCACCCACCGCCACGCCCAGGGCCTTGGCCCGCTCGACGGTGCGGCGCATGGTGCCGGGGTCGCCGGCATGAAAACCCGTGGCGATGTTGGCCGTGCTTATGTAGCCCATCAGCTCATTGTCGACGCCGTCGCCAATGGTCCACGGACCAAATCCCTCACCCATGTCCGAGTTGAAATCCACCACCTGCATGACTGTCTCTCCTGGTGCTTGTGACTGCATGCAAGCCACGTTAGATTCTCCCTACCCCCTTGGGAAGATCTATAAACAGATAGGGTGTCTTCGGAAAATCAGATACCTCAGGAGCCAACCGTGTCACTGACCCTGCGCCAGGTCCGCTACTTCGTTGCCACCGCCGAGATCGGCCAGATTTCCCAGGCAGCCATCCACCTGAACATCTCCCAGTCGGCGGTGACCACGGCAATCAAGGAACTGGAAGCCATGCTTGGCGTGCTGCTGTTCCAGCGCTCGGCCCAAGGCATGAGCTTGACCGAGGCTGGCCGGCACTTCCTGAACCGCGCCTACGTGATTCTGCGCAGTGTTGACGACGCACTGAACAGCCCGCTGCCGAACGTGCGCGCCAGCGGCCTGCTGCGCCTGGCGGCAAGCTACACAGTGATCGGCTACTTCCTGCCACACCACCTGCAGCGCCTGGAACACTGGCACCCGGATGTGACCCTGGAGCTGTACGAACAGGAGCGCAGCGCCATCGAGCAAGGTTTGCTGGAGGGGCGTTTCGACATGGCGGTTGTGCTCACGGCCAACCTCACCCACCCCGACATCGTCTCCGAAACCCTGTTCAACTCCGAGCGCCGGCTATGGCTGCCCGGCCACCACCCGCTGTGCGAGCGTTCGGCTGTAAGCCTGGCCGATGTCGCCTGCGAACCGTTCATCCTGCTGACCGTAGACGAGGCCGAGCAAAGCGCCATGCGTTATTGGGAACTGGGCGGGCAGCGCCCGAGCGTACGGGTGCGGACCAGTTCGGTGGAAGCCGTGCGCAGCATGGTTGCCAATGGCAGTGGTGTGGCGATCTTGTCAGATCTGGTGCATAGACCTTGGTCGCTGGAGGGCAAGCGCATCGAGACGGTGACCATCAGCGACCCGGTCACACCCATGAGTGTAGGGCTGGCCTGGCACCGTGAGCGGGCATTCAGCCCGGCGATGCAGGCCGTGCGTAATTACTTCCATGATGCGTTCCTGGCGCCCCAGCAGTTGTCCGCCCGGCGCTGAGGGTGTACTGGCAGGGCCAGCCTCTTCGCGGGTTTACCCGCGAAGAGGCCATCACAGGTTTCAGCCGAACGATCAGGCCACACTGCCGTCATAACCTGAGCCGGTGCCGACACGCAAAGAGGACGCGAAATGACCCAGCCCGACCCGTCATACGTCAAATGGCTCGAAGACCGCGCCATGCTCAAGGCTTCCCAAGAGCGGGCCAGCCTGTATTCAGGGCAGTCACGCCTGTGGCAACAGCCCTACGCCGAAGCCCAGCCCCGCCGCGCCACTGAAATCGCCTCGGTCTGGTTGACCGTCTACCCCGACGCCATCATCGCCCCGCAAGACTGCTCCGTGCTCGGCGCGCTGGCCCACGAAGCGCTGTGGAAGCGCCTGTCGGAGATCGGCGTTCAAGGCCTGCACACTGGCCCGATCAAGTTGTCCGGCGGCATCCGTGGCCGCGAACTCACCCCCAGCGTGGACGGTAACTTCGACCGCATCAGCTTCGATATCGACCCGCTGTACGGCAGCGAGCAGGAACTGGTGCAGATGAGCCGCATGGCCGCCGCGCACAATGCCGTGACCATCGACGACCTGATCCCCTCGCACACCGGCAAAGGTGCCGACTTCCGCCTGGCCGAGATGGCCCACGGGCCTTACCCGGGGCTGTACCACATGGTCGAAATCCGCGAAGAAGACTGGCCACTACTGCCAGAGGTGCCCAACGGCCGCGATTCGGTCAACCTGCTGCCGGCCCAGTGCGACGAGCTCAAGGCCCGCCATTACATCGTCGGCCAGTTGCAACGGGTGATCTTCTTCGAGCCCGGAGTGAAAGAAACCGACTGGAGCGTCACGCCGCCCATCACCGGTGTCGATGGCAAAACCCGTCGTTGGGTCTACCTGCACTACTTCAAGGACGGCCAACCCTCGCTGAACTGGCTGGACCCGACCTTCGCGGCCCAGCAGATGATCATTGGTGATGCCCTGCACGCCCTGGACTGCCTGGGCGCGCGCGGCCTGCGCCTGGACGCCAACGGTTTTCTGGGCGTGGAAACGCGGGCCAGCGGCACCGCCTGGTCGGAAAGCCACCCCCTGTCGATCGTCGGCAACCAGTTGATCGGCGGCATGATCCGCAAGGCGGGCGGCTTCAGCTTCCAGGAACTGAACCTGACCCTGGACGACATCGCGCAGATGTCCAAGGGCGGGGCCGACCTGTCCTACGACTTCATCACCCGCCCGGCCTATCAGCATGCGCTGCTGACCGGTGACACTGAGTTCCTGCGCCTGATGCTCAAGGAAATGCACGCCTTCGGCATCGACCCGGCCTCGCTGATCCATGCCCTTCAGAACCACGACGAGCTGACCGTGGAACTGGTGCATTTCTGGACCCTGCACGCCCACGACATGTACCTGTACAAGGGCCAGACCTTGCCCGGCAGCATCCTGCGTGAGCATGTCCGCGAAGAGATCTACGAACGCCTCTCGGGCGAGCACGCCCCCTACAACCTGCGCTTCGTGACCAATGGCATCGCCTGCACCACGGCCAGCCTGATCGCCGCAGCACTGGGCATCCGCGACCTTGAGCAAATCGGTGCAGCCGAAATCGAGCTGATCCAGAAAGTGCACCTGCTGCTGGTCATGTACAACGCCATGCAGCCCGGGGTGGTCGCGCTGTCCGGCTGGGACTTGGTCGGCGCCCTGCCCTTGCCCGCCGAGGCGGTCGCGCAACGAATGCTGGATGGCGATACCCGCTGGATTCACCGAGGGGGTTACGATCTGGCCGGGCTCGCCCCACAGGCCGAGGAATCAGTGCGCGGAATGCCGCGGGCCCGCGCATTGTATGGCAGCCTCGACAGCCAGCTGGACCGTGGTGATTCGTTTGCCTGCAAGGTGAAAAAACTGCTGGCAGTGCGACAGGCCTACGGCATCGCCACCAGCCGCCAGGTGCTGGTACCTGAAGTCAGCAGCCCAGGGTTGCTGGTGATGGTGCATGAACTGCCAGCCGGGCGCGGTATCCAGATCAGTGCACTGAATTTTGGCCAGGAAGTAATTGCCGAGCAATTGCAGTTGACCGGGTTCACGCCGGGGCCGGTAGTGGACATGATCAACGAAACGGTCGAAGGGGACCTGACCGAGGACGGGCGACTGCTGGTGAACCTGGACCCGTACGAGGCACTGTGCCTGCGAATCGTCAACAGCAGTGGACATGTGTAAATAACGCCGGGCTAAGGCGGTGCAGCAGCAGAGGGGCAGGTCGGTCTTGCATTTACAACGCTACGGGCATAGCGTTCGGGGGATTTCTTTTCCGTGCCCAGGAGCAACTCCATGTACACCGGCATCGTCCAGGCCGTTCGCCCTCTGCTTGATGTGACCACCTACCCGGGCCACAACCAGTTCACCATCGACCTCACACCGGAGCTGCTCGACGAGCTGAAGATCGGCGCCAGCGTCAGTGTCGAAGGCACCTGCCTGTCGGTCACCGAAATCGCCGGTACCCAAGTCAGGTTCGACGCCATGACCGCCACGCTCGAACGCACCAACCTACGCTTCTTCAAGGCGGGCCAGGGGGTCAACATTGAACGTTCGGCGAAAATGAACGCCGAAGTCGGTGGCCACCTGATGGCCGGCCATATCGCCACCACCGCCGAAATCGTCGAACTGTCGATCAAGGAAACCGGCGCCTTCATCAAGTTCCGCATGCCCCCGGAATGGGGCAAGTACGTGTTCCCACGCGGTTTCATCGGGGTCAATGGTTGCAGCCTGACCGTCGCCGATGTCGACGACAACGTCATCACCATCAACCTGATCCCGGAAACCCTGCGCCAGACCACTTTTGCCAGCTACAAGGCCGGCGATCAGCTCAATATCGAGGTCGATCACCAGACCATGGTGCTGGTAGATGTGGTGGAGCGCACCATCAAAGGCACCCTGGCCCGCGAAAAACTGCTGCGCTGAGGCCTGCCCATGCTGCCTAACGCCCTCCCCGCGCGCACGGCCAGGCGGCTTCGCCTGCAAGTGTTGCGTGGCCGTGTCGGCCTTGGCCTGGTCGCTGGTTTGTCGGTGCTGGCCGGCATGACCGATGCCATCGGCCTGCTGGCGCTGGGGGACTTCGTGTCGTTCATGAGTGGCAATACAACACGCCTGGCAGTGGCCATCAGTGAGGCAGACCTTGCCTTGGTGCTGCGCCTGAGTGGCGCGATACTGGGTTTTGTCGCTGGCAATGCGCTGGGCGTGATGCTGGCGCGTGGTTTGCGCCGCCGGGCCTGGCCCGTGTTGCTGATGGTTGCGGTACTGCTGGCGTTCGCAGCGGCGTGGCCGTTGGCGGCCACCTTCCCGGCATTGTTGGCCGCCACACTGGCCATGGGCATGATCAATGCCGTGGTTGAACAGGTGAACGGCCTGCCCATCGGCCTGACTTACGTCACCGGCGCCCTGTCCCGCTTCGGCCGTGGCCTGGGGCGTTGGCTGATGGGCGAGCGGCGCAACGGCTGGCGGGTGCAGCTAGTGCCCTGGGCCGGCATGCTGCTAGGCGCCGCGTTGGGCGCCTGGCTGCAACAGCGCCTGGGCCTGCAGGCACTGGCTGGCAGCTGCGCGCTGGCCTGTGTGCTGGCCCTGGTGTCGCGGTTCATCCCGCGCGGCTGGCAGCGTGGCTACATGCCGCGCTGATCAATCAATGCGCGGGTGCTGCTGTGCCAGCGTCTCGCGCTTGGCTTCCAGCTCGGCAATCTGCGCATCGATGTCCTCGATCTTCTGCTCGATGTTGTCGTGGTGCTCCTGCAACAGCTCACGCGCTTCTTCGATGTCCGACGCCGCCGGTGCCGCGCCGCGCAGCGGCTTGTTGGCAGTTTCCTTCATGGTCAGCCCGGTCAGCAGGCCAATAGCGGCGATCACCATCAGGTAGTAGGCCGGCATGTACAGGTCGCCCGTGCTCTCCACCAGCCAGGCAGTGAGGGTCGGGGTAAGCCCGGCGATCAACACCGAAATGTTGAAAGCGGCTGCCAAGGCGCTGTAGCGGATGTGCGTAGGGAACATCGCCGGCAGCGTCGAGGCCATCACACCGATGAAGAAGTTCAGCAGCACGGCAATGATCAGCAGCCCGGCAAAAATCACCCCCAGCACGCCGCTGTTGATCAGCATGAACGCTGGAATGGCCAGGGCGAACAGGCCGACACTCCCGAGGATGATGAACGGCCGGCGGCCGAACTTGTCGCTGAGCAGGCCGATCACCGGCTGCACGAACAGCATGCCGACCATGATCGCAATGATGATCAGCACGCCATGGTCTTCGCTGTAATGCAGGTTGTGCGACAGGTAGCTGGGCATGTAGGTGAGCAGCATGTAGTAGGTGACGTTGGTGGCAATCACCACGCCGATGCAGGTCACCAGGCTGCGCCAGTGCTGTGTGGCCACTTCCTTGAACGACACCTTGGGCCCGGAGGCCAGGCCTTCGCGGTCGCCCTGCTCCAGCTTGTCGACATGCTGCTGGAACGCAGGTGTTTCTTCCAGCGCATGGCGCAGGTAAAGGCCGATGATGCCCAACGGCAGGGCCAGGAAGAACGGCAGGCGCCAACCCCATTCAAGGAACTTTTCTTCGCCCAGAATGGTTGAAATCAGCACCACCACGCCCGCGCCCAGGACAAAGCCGGCAATCGAGCCGAAGTCCAGCCAGCTACCGAGAAAACCGCGTTTGCGGTCGGGGGCGTATTCGGCCACAAAGATCGACGCGCCGGTGTACTCGCCGCCCACCGAAAAGCCCTGGGCCATCTTGGCCAGCAACAACAGGATCGGTGCCCAGATGCCGATGCTGGCATAGGACGGAATCAGGCCGATGGCGAAGGTGCTGAGCGACATGATGACGATGGTCGCCGCGAGGATTTTCTGCCGCCCGAACTTGTCGCCCAAGGCGCCGAAGAACAAACCGCCCAATGGCCGGATCAGGAACGGCACCGAGAACGTGGCCAGCGCCGCAATCATCTGCACGCTGGGGTCGGCGTTGGGGAAAAACACCTTCCCCAGGGCATAAGCCACGAAGCCGTAGACGCCAAAGTCGAACCACTCCATGGCATTGCCCAGAGCGGCGGCGGTGATCGCCTTTTTCATCTTGGCGTCGTCGACAATGGTGATGTCCTTCAGGCCGATTGGCTGGACTTTTTTCTTGCGAGGTTTCATACCCGTATCCCTGTCGATGAATGCTCTAAGGGATCAGATACAACGGGACACTAAATAATTCAGCGCTTACTGATTTTTTGTGCGTTTGCGCCGCTTCACCAACAGCGCACAAAGAAAAGCCGCTGCAACTGCAGCGGCTTTTCGTACCCAAGGCCTGGCTTCAGATACCTTCGCGCGCCAGGTCCATGGCGAAGTAGGTCAGGATCAGGTCGGCGCCGGCACGCTTGATTGCGCCGATGCTTTCACGCACCACCCGGCCTTCATCGATGGCGCCTGCGAGGCCGCCGAACTTGATCATCGCGTACTCGCCACTCACCTGGTACGCCGCCAACGGCAGGCGCGAGGCAGCGCGGATGTCGGCGATCACGTCAAGGTAGGCGCCCGCTGGCTTGACCATCAGCACATCCGCCCCCTCCTGCTCGTCCAGCAGCGATTCGCGCACGGCTTCGCGGCGGTTCATCGGGTTCATCTGGTAGCTCTTGCGGTCGCCCTTCAGCGTGGTACCGCCGGCTTCACGGAACGGACCATACAGCGACGAGGCGAACTTGGTGGAGTAGGCCATGATCGCGGTGTCGTGGAAACCGGCCCCATCCAGCGCACTACGGATGGCCTGTACCTGGCCGTCCATTGCCGCCGACGGGGCGATGAAGTCGGCACCGGCAGCGGCGGCAATGACCGCCTGCCTGCCCAGGTTGGCCAGGGTGGCGTCGTTGTCCACGCCATGGTCATGCAGCACGCCGCAGTGGCCGTGGCTGGTGTATTCGCAGAAGCAGGTGTCGGACATCACCACCATTTCCGGCACGGTGTCCTTGCAAATGCGCGACATGCGCGCAACCAGGCCGTTTTCGTTCCAGGTGTCGCTGCCGGTGGCGTCCAGGTTGTGCGACACGCCAAAGGTCATTACCGACTTGATACCGGCACGGGCATAACGCTCGATTTCCTGGGCCAGCAGCTTCTCGGGGATGCGGTTGACCCCAGGCATGCTGGAGATCGGCACGAAGTCATCGATGCCCTCTTCGACGAAGATCGGCAGGATCAGGTCTTCCAGGCGGAATTCGGTTTCCTGGAAGATCGTGCGCAGGGATTCGTTCTGGCGCAGGCGGCGTGGACGAACGGACGGGAATTGGTTGGACATGACAGCTCCAGGGCATTTTGAACGGCGTATACCTTATGCCTGTCGCGCGCCAGTGAAAAGGCTAAATGACGAGATTGTGTCTTGCGTCAATGGCAATGGCCAGGTTTTGCCTGTGCCGGCCCCTTCGCGGGTGAACCCGCTCCCACAGAGACAGCACAGCTTCAGGAAAGGCCCCACAACGATGTGAGGCGTCTGCAACGGCTTATTGCAACCAGGGTGGCGTGGGTTCCTCAGCCTTGACCGCTCCATGCTCAGCCTCGTCACGCGCCGCACGGCGGCGTGCGTCATCCAGACGGGCCGCGTCGATCTCGCGCATCACCCCGGACACGTCAGCTTCATGTTCGTCATCTGCGAACACCCCAGTCAACGGGCTGTCGGGCAGCAAGTCACCGGCCTCGAACAGCGCCCACATCTCCTGCGCATACCGGGTGCTTTTCAGCTCCGGGGCAAAGCGCCCGAAATAATGGGCCATGTTGTCCACGTCGCGCTGCAGCATGCTGAAGGCGTGGTTGTTGGCGGCTGCATCCACGGCCTGCGGCAAGTCGATGATCACAGGGCCGTCCGGGCCGAGCAGCACGTTGAACTCGGACAGGTCGCCATGCACCAGCCCCGCACAAAGCATCAGGACGATCTGGCGAATGACAAAGGCATGGAACGTGCGGGCATCCTCGGCTTCCAGGTGCACGTCGTTCAGGCGTGGGGCGGCGTCGCCATCGGCATCGGTCACCAACTCCATCAACAGCACGCCGTCCTGGAAGTCGTAGGGCTTCGGTACCCTCACACCCGCACTGGCCAGGCGGAATAATGCCGCAACTTCGGCGTTCTGCCAGGCATCTTCGGCTTCTTTACGGCCGAACTTGCTGCCCTTGGCCATGGCCCGGGCCTGTCGGCTATTGCGCACCTTGCGGCCTTCCTGGTATTCGGCGGCCTGGCGGAAACTGCGCTTGTTGGCTTCTTTATAGACCTTGGCGCAGCGCACCTGGTTGCCGCAGCGCACCACGTACACGGCGGCCTCCTTGCCACTCATCAGCGGCCGCAGTACTTCGTCGACCAGGCCGTCTTCGATCAGGGGTTCGATTCTTTTGGGTGTCTTCATCAGGCTGTGTTCGGGGTCCTGGCTGTGATGGTCGACATCCTCTCACAGCCGGGGACGACTTGCTCGTCTGTCTTCAGCCCAGGCTGATCAGGCGCCCTGCCCTAAGCTGTTGATCGGCACCCCGCGCGCCCGCCGGCGCGTGACCAGCAAGCCGGAACACACCACCAAAACAGCCAGCACCATGGTCGACACCACTTCCAGGCGATGATCTGGACGCAGCAGCATCACGACCAGCACGCTGCAGATGAATACGATCACGCCCCAGGTGAGCCACGGGAACAGCCACATGCGGTACCCCAGGGTCTTGCCCTGTGCGGTCAGGCGCTGGCGCAGGCGCAGCTGGGAAATCGCGATAACCAGGTAGACCAGCAAGGCAATGGCCCCCGAGCTGGCCATGAGGAAGCCGAACACCTTGGCCGGCACCAGGTAATTGGCGATCACGGCCAAAAATGCCGCGCCAGTGGATAGCAGTACCGCTACCACCGGCGTGCCACTGCGGCTGGTCACCTGGGCGCAAGCCGGTGCATCACCGCGGCGGCTCAGCGAGTAGACCATGCGCGAAGCGGTATACAGCGACGAGTTAAGGCAGCTGGTCACCGAAGTCAACACCACAAAATCGATGATGGCCTTGGCATTCGCCACGCCCAGGGTATCCAGCACCGTGACATAGGAACCTTCGGTCGCCAGGCGCGGGTCAGTCCAGGGCACCAGCGCGATGACGATGAATATCGACAGGATATAGAACAAGGTGATCCGCCAGATCACCGAATTGGTGGCCTTGGAAATATGCTTGCCCGCATCAGAGGATTCGGCTGCGGCAATGGTCACCACCTCGGCGCCGAGGAACGAGAACATGGTGATCAGCATGGCGCTCAGCACCGCACCGAAACCATTAGGCATGAATCCGCCGGTATCCCACAGGCGCGAAACACCACTGACGCCAGTACCGGGCAGCAAGCCAAATATGGCGCACACACCCAGTGCAATGAACGCGACGATCGCCACCACTTTTACCAGTGCCAGCCAGAATTCGAACTCACCGTAGTTCTTCACGCTGAACAGGTTGGTGGCGGTCAGCAACAGGGTAATCACCAACGACAATACCCAGATCTCCATCTGCGGGACCCAGGAATTGATGATGGTGGCGGCAATATTGGCTTCGATGGGAATGATCAGTACCCAGAACCACCAGTACAGCCAACCGATGGTATAACCCGCCCACTTGCCGATGGCGAGGTCGGCATAGGTGGAAAACGAACCGGTATCCGGCGAAGCAACCGCCATTTCGGCCAGCATGCGCATCACCAGCACCACCAGGCCGCCGGCCAGGATGTAGGCCAGGATGGTGGCCGGCCCTGCTTCAGCAATGGCACGACCAGAGCCGACGAACAGGCCGGCGCCGATCACACCGGCAATTGACAGCATGGTGACATGCCGTGATTTCAATCCATGACTCAAATTGTTCTTGTGGGTTTGCATGGCACTACCTTGTTGTTTTTGTCATGCCCACGCTGGGGCCGCCGGCTGCACGGTCGCCGACGCAGGCGCGAAAAAGCCCGCCCTGCCCTGAATGGTTAGCAGGGCAGTTCGGGTTGAGTAAAAGGAAACCGCAGAACCTGTTACCGCGTTGTCAGCTGGCCGCCCGCCGGCTGGCCGCCAGGTCCGCCTTGGGGACGCTGCCACCCGCCAGGGTGACCTGCTCACACACCTTGTCGACGATGTAGGCGCCGATCGGGATGGCCGAGGTGGCCGCCGGCGACGGTGCGTTGCACACGTTGACGCTGCGCGCGGTGTTGACGAACAGGAAGTCGTCGATCAGCTTGCCGTCGCGCGATACCGCCTGGGCGCGCACACCAGCCGGGTAAGGCGTGAGGTCGGCCTTGGTAATGCTCGGGCAGTACTTCTGCACCTGCTTGAGATAGCCGCCCTTGAACAGCGAGTTTTTCATCTCGATCAGTCCCGGGCGGAAGTTCTTCGCCAGCACCTTGAGAATGCCGGGGGTGGTCAGGGTCTGGAACAGGTCGCCGGGGCTGACGTCGGTCTTGCGATAGCCCTCGCGCTTCATCGCCAGTACGGCGTTGGGGCCAACCGTGACGGTGCCGTCGATCATGCGGGTCAGGTGCACGCCCAAAAACGGCATCGACGGGTCGGGGATCGGGTAGATCAGATGGTTGACGATCTGGTTGTGCTGCTTGGGCAGCAAGTAGTACTCGCCCCGGAACGGGCAGATGACAAACTCGGTGCGCAGGCCCAGCATGCTGACCACGCGGTCGGCCATCAGGCCCGAACAGGTCACCAGGAAACGGCTACGGAACTCGTCGCGCCGTGTGCGCACGATCACTTCGCTGGCCTGCTCCTGCAGGCCGACCACCTCTGCCCCATAGCGGATTTCGCCGCCGGCACGCTGGAATTCAGCGCCCATCGCAGCAGTCACTTTGGCGTAGTTGACGATGCCGCTGGACGGCACGAAGATGCCACCCATCCCCACGATATTGGGCTCGCGCTCGCGCAGTTCGTCGGCCGACAGCCAGTGGCGCTCCAGGCCGTTGGCCGCGGTACGCTCCCACAGCGCCTTCATGCGCTGCATTTCCAGCTCGTTGGTGGCCACCAGCAGCTTGCCGCACTCATCGAAGGGGATGCCGTGCTGGGTGCAGAAGGCCTTTGTGGCCTTGTTGCCTTCCAGGCAGAAGCGCGCCTTGAGGCTGCCGGGGGTGTAGTACACGCCAGCGTGGATCACGCCGCTGTTGTGACCGGTCTGGTGGCGGGCCGGGCCGGACTCCTTCTCCAGCAGAAGAATCTTCGCGTCCGGGTAGACCTTGATCAGGTGCATGGCCGTGGACATGCCCACAATGCCACCGCCAATAATGATGAAATCGTACACAGCCTTACCTCACACGCAGGCATTGCCTGGCTCGCTCACCAAGGCCCGCTCGGGCCCTGGTGGCATCATGTTGTGCAACGACGCATGGGCGGGCGCCCGCCCTGCGCCCTGTCATTATTGCCCGCGCTGGTATAGCGGTTTGGGGAAGGCGACGTAACCACGCTGGCGCATCAGTTCACGGCGCAGGCCCTCGTGCGGGGTGAAGCGGTCGCGACCATGCAGCCAGAACAGGTTGTTGATCAGCAGGAAGCTGCCCACACCCACCGGTACCGACACCTTCTTCCCGCTGCCTTCCAGCGAATCGGACAGGGCGTTCAGCCAGATGCCTTCCTCGTAGTTTTCCGGCTGCACGAACTGGTCAATGTAGCGCATGGTCGGGCGGCCTTCGCCATCGGTGTCGAAAACGGAGTGGAACACATCTTCGGCGACCTTCTTGCTCGGCGGTGCGGTCCAGCGCATTTCGCGGCGGGCCATCGGGTGGCGGAAGAACTCCTCGCACTGCTCCCAGTCATCAAGGTGCAGCAGCAGCGAGTTGCCGCCTTCCATGTTCTTTTCGTCGATCTTCAGCATCAGCACGTAATCGGTGATCTGGTTCACGAAAGTGCCGTCGTTGTGCAGTTCCATCACCCGATGCGGCTGGCGCAGGTAGCTGTCTGAGTTGTCGGAGTTGACCACCACGAAGCGCGCATAGAATTGCCCGCTCATGGCGTCGTAGTTGGAACGGCCGATCAGGTGTGCGCAGGCGGTAGTGAACTTGACCATGTCTTCGGCCTGGCTCACGTCATCCAGGCCCAGCGGGGTAATCAGCATGCCGCCGGTGGCGCGATCGAGGATGGTGTTGAGCAGCACAGGGCGCAGCGTGCCCTGGCACAGCTGGTCAAGGATTTCACCCAGCCGGAAACGCAGGAACGATTTGTACTCCAACGCCTGCACCGGCCACTCGGCAACAGCCTGGACGAACGCTTCGACGGTTTCAGGCGCGAAGGTCAGTTCAAGCAGGCGCGGCGACTGTTTCGAAGGGGCAATGGTGTAACCACGCGGCTCGAGGGGCAGTGGCATCACAAGTTCTTCGATCTGCGTAAAAGCGTTCATGGCAGTGTCCTGGCAGAAAAAGTGGAGAGCGCCGTCCGGTCATGACCTGGATCAGTGCTGGCGAGGTAAAAATATCGCCACTAAGTAAAAATGTCTACATTTTTGTATTTGAGCGACAGTTTAGTTTTTTATCCATTGTTTTTCGTCAGCAGGCGGTTTCGGTATGATCGGCAAAACGTTTTGAGGAACAGGATCTTGGAAGCGCTCGCCCCCCGACAAAACTCAGCTTTCAGCGGGTATGAGAGGCTCAAGAAGGACATCATCCGGGGCGTGTTCAAACCCGGTGAAAAACTGTTGATGAGCGCCCTGAAGGAACGCTACGACCTGGGCGTGGGTCCGCTGCGCGAAGCACTGTCGCAACTGGTGGCCGAGCACCTGGTCAACGCGATCAGCCAGAAAGGCTACCGGGTGGCGCCCATGTCGCTGGACGAGATGAACGACATCTACGATGCCCGCGCCAACCTGGAGGCGATGATCATCGCCCTGGCCATCGAGCGCGGCGACGACGCCTGGGAGGCGTCAGTGCTGGCCCACTCGCATACCCTGGCCAAGGTGGTGGAAGTGAAAACCCGCGAGCAGCGCCTGGATGTGTGGGACGAGCGGCACAAGGCGTTTCATACCGCCATTGCCTCGGGCTGCGGTTCCAAGCACCTGCTTCAGGCGCGCACCTACCTGTTCGACCAGGCCGAGCGCTACCGCCACCTGTGGCTGACGCAGACGGTGTTCTCCGAACAGGCCCTTGAGCTCAAGCGCCAGGAGCATGCGGCGCTGGTCGAGGTGATCCTCGCCCGTGACGCCGAACGCGCCAGCGCCATGATGCGCTCGCACCTGATGACCCCGGTGCCGATCATTGCGCAGATCATGCATGCCGAGGGTATCGGCGCCCGATGAGCCCTCAATCCAGAACTGCACGATACTCTGTGGGAGCAGGCATGCCCGCTCCCACAATGACCGCGCAAGCTTCTGAATTCAGGCAAGACAGCGGATCGCTCCAGAGCAGCCAGATGACTAGATGAATTTTTCTTAAATCGCCGGTTGTCTATTCTTTGGCACAATCAAATCTCTATTAGATGCCCAGGAACCAGCATGCCTCGCGTACTGACCATCGAAGACGACGCCGTCACCGGCCAGGAAATCGTCGCCGAACTTACCAGCCACGGCCTGGAGGTCGAATGGGCCGACAACGGCCGTGAAGGCCTGGCCAAGGCCATTGCCGGTGGCTACGACCTGATCACCCTGGACCGCATGCTGCCCGAGGTCGATGGCCTGACCATCGTCACCACCCTGCGCAGCCTCAAGATCGCCACGCCGATCCTGATGATCAGCGCCCTCTCCGACGTCGACGAACGGGTACGCGGCCTGCGGGCCGGCGGTGACGACTACCTGACCAAGCCGTTTGCCTCCGACGAAATGGCCGCACGGGTCGAGGTATTGCTGCGCCGCAACAGTGTGCCCATGACCCAGACCCGCCTGCAGGTCGCCGACCTGCAACTGGACCTGATCAGCCACGAGGCGCGCCGCGGTGACAATACGCTCAACCTGCTGCCCACCGAATACAAACTGCTGGAGTACCTGATGCGCCACAGCGGCCAGGTGATCACACGGATGATGATTTTCGAAGAAGTCTGGGGCTACCATTTCGACCCCGGCACAAACCTGATCGACGTGCACATCGGTCGCCTGCGCAAGAAAATCGACTCCCCCGGCCAGTCGCCGCTGATCCGTACGGTACGGGGCTCCGGCTATGCCATTGCTGAACCCGTCTAAAGGCTGGAGCTCCTCGACAAGCCGCCTGCTGGCGCTGTACAGCTTTCTGTTCGTGGCCTGGAGCAGCATCCTCATGGGGGTGCTGTACTTCGAGGTGTCCAGCTACCTGAACAAGCTCACCCGCCATTCCATGTTGCAGCGCCAACACCTGTTCGCGCACATGAGCGGCAAGCAGCTGGACGACGCCCTGATCGCCAGCCAGGCCTTCGAGGAGCGCAGCTTTGACGCCTATGGCCTGTTCGACACCCAGCTCAACCCGATTGGCGGCAGTGTGCGCGCCCTGCCCCCGGAGCTCAGGCTGGACGGCAAGATCCATGAGTTGAAACGCTGCCTGGATGCCGACGACCCACACCTGCCCCGCGACAGCTGCGATGCGGTGGCGATCAAAGTGCAAGATGGCCGCTGGCTGGTACTGTTCCGCGATAACGGCTCACTGTTCGTGGTTACCCGGATCATCCTCGATGCCCTGCTCTGGGGTATCTCCTTGACGTTGATCCCAGGCTTTGCCGGCTGGTACCTGCTACGGCGCAGGCCGCTCAAGCGTATCCGCGCAATCCAGGCCCAGGCCGAGCTGATCGTTGCCGGCGACCTGACCCACCGCCTGCCGTTGTCGGCCCGGCGCGATGAGCTGGACATGCTGGCAGCCATCGTCAACGCCATGCTGGACCGCATCGAGCGGCTGATGCATGAGGTCAAGGGGGTGTGCGACAACATTGCCCATGACCTGCGCACCCCGCTCACCCGCCTGCGCGCCCAGCTGTACCGGATTCGCCAGCAGAGCGACGTCGACTCCGCGCAAGCCGAGGCGCTGGACCAGGCCATCGGCGAAACCGACACGCTGATGGCGCGTTTTCGCGGGTTGCTACGCATCAGCGAACTGGAAGACCGCCAGCGCCGGGCCGGCTTCGTCCAGCTTGACCCGCATGAACTGCTGGTCGAACTGCACGACTTCTATTTGCCTTTGGCCGAGGATGGCGGCATCCACCTGGAACTGCACCAGCCCGCGCAGCTGCCGGCACTGCACGGTGACCGCGAACTGCTGTTCGAGGCACTGGCCAACCTGATGGGCAACGGTATCAAGTTCACGCCCGAAGGTGGGCAAGTGCGAATTAGCGCGACACACGACGACACCGGCGTGCACCTGGCTATCGAGGACAGCGGGCCGGGCATTCCCGAAGAAGAGCGTACTGCGGTGCTGAAGCGGTTCTATCGCAGCGATGAAGGCCATCGCCATGCCGGGTTTGGGCTGGGATTGTCGATCGTTGCGGCGATCGTGGACCTGCATGGGTTCAGGCTGGAAATTGGGGAGTGCGAGTTGGGTGGGGCGAAGTTGGTATTGCACTGCCCGCTTGCCGGGCTGGCCAAATAAAAGCAGGGGCCGCTTTGCGGCCCTTCGCGGGCACGCCCGCTCCCACAGGGATAGCGCACACCGGACATGTCGCGCCAACCTGTGGGAGCGGGCGTGCCCGCGAAGGGCTGCAAAGCAGCCCCAGTACGCCGATCAGTCAGCCAAACGCCAGGTAGTCGTGCCCTTGCTGTCTTCCAGCACCACACCCATCGCGGTGAGCTGGTCGCGGATACGGTCCGACTCGGCCCAGTTCTTGTCCGCACGCGCCTGCAGCCGCGCCTGAATCAGGCCTTCCACCTCGGCAGCATCGACCTTGCCTTCGGCACCTGCACGCAGGAAGTCATCGGCCTCCAGCTGCAGCACACCCAGCACCTCACCCAGCTCGCGCAGGCGGCCAGCCAGGCCGGCAGCAGCCTCCGGGTCGCTGTCGCGCAGGCGGTTGATCTCGCGTACCAGGTCGAACAGCACGGCGCAGGCTTCGGGGGTGCCGAAGTCGTCGTTCATCGCCACGCTGAAACGCTCGACAAACGCTTCGCCGCCCTTGGCCGCTACCCGTGGCAAGCCGCGCAGGGCGTGGTAGAAGCGCTCAAGCGCGCCCTTGGCGTCGCGCAGGCTGTCTTCGGAGTAGTTGATCGCGCTGCGATAGTGGCTGGCCACCAGCAGGTAACGCACCACTTCAGGGTGGTACTTCTCGAGCACATCGCGGATGGTGAAGAAGTTGTTCAACGACTTCGACATCTTCTCGCCGTTGATCCGGATCATGCCGCAGTGCATCCAGGCGTTGGCGTACTGCTTGCCTGTGGCCGCCTCGCTCTGGGCAATCTCGTTCTCGTGGTGCGGGAACTCCAGGTCGCTGCCACCGCCGTGAATGTCGAAGCTCTCACCCAGGCAGCAGGTGGACATCACCGAGCACTCGATGTGCCAGCCCGGACGGCCCGGGCCCCATGGCGATTCCCAGCTCGGTTCACCGGGCTTGACGCCCTTCCACAGCACGAAGTCCAGCGGGTCTTGCTTGGCTTCGTCGACCTCGATGCGTGCGCCGATGCGCAGGTCTTCGATCTTCTTGCGCGACAGCTTGCCGTAGCCGACGAACTTGCCGACGCGGTAGTACACGTCGCCATTGCCTGGGGCATAGGCATAACCCTTGTCGATCAGGGTCTGGATCATCGCGTGCATGCCGGCGATATGGTCGGTGGCACGTGGCTCCTGGTCTGGCGGCAGGATGTTCAGGCGGCGCTCGTCTTCGTGCATCGCGTCAATCATGCGGGCGGTCAACGCGTCGAAGCTTTCGCCGTTCTCGTTGGCCCGGTTGATGATCTTGTCATCGATGTCGGTGATGTTGCGCACATACGTCAGCTCGTAGCCGCTCTTGCGCAGCCAGCGGGTGACCAGGTCGAAGGCCACCATGCTGCGGCCATGGCCCAGGTGGCAGTAGTCGTACACGGTCATGCCGCACACGTACATGCGCACCTTGTTGCCATCCAGCGGCTTGAAGGTTTCCTTCGCTTTGCTCAGGGTGTTGTAAATGGTAAGCACGGCGTTTCCTCAGCTGCCCCAGGAGTCACGCAGGGTGACAGTGCGGTTGAACACCGGGCGGCCCGGCTGGCTGTCTTTCAGGTCGGCGCAGAAGTAGCCTTCGCGCTCGAACTGGAAGCGGTCCTCGGGTTGCGCCTGGGCCAGCGACGGCTCGGCACGGCAACCGCTGAGCACTTGCAGCGAGTCCGGGTTGATGTTGTCCAGGAAGCTGCCGCCGTCCTCGGTCTTTTCCGGGTTCGGCGAGCGGAACAGGCGGTCGTACAGGCGCACTTCGCACTCGACGCTGCCCTCGACCGGCACCCAGTGGATCACGCCCTTGACCTTGCGGCCTTCAGGGTTCTTGCCCAAGGTGTCCGGGTCGTACGAGCAACGCAGCTCGACGATATTGCCATCGGCGTCCTTGATGGCTTCATCGGCGCGAATCACGTAGCTGCCACGCAGGCGCACTTCACCGGCCGGTTCCAGGCGCTTGTAGCCCTTCGGCGGCTCTTCCATGAAGTCATCGCGGTCGATGTACAGCTCGCGCGCGAACGGCAGCACACGCACGCCCATGTCTTCTTTCGGGTGGCGTGGCAGCTCAAGCTGTTCCACCTGGCCTTCCGGGTAGTTGGTGATGACCACTTTCAGTGGGCGCAGCACGCACATGGCGCGCGGTGCGGTGCGGTCCAGGTCGTCACGGATGCTGAACTCGAGCATCGACATGTCAACCACGCCGTCGGAACGGTTGGTGCCGATCATTTCGCAGAAGTTGCGAATCGAAGCCGGGGTGTAGCCGCGGCGACGGAAGCCGGACAGGGTCGACATGCGCGGGTCGTCCCAGGCGTCGACGTGCTTTTCGTCAACCAGCTGCTTGAGCTTGCGCTTGGACGTGATGGTGTAGTTCAGGTTCAGGCGGCTGAACTCGTACTGGCGCGGGTGCGCCGGCACCGGCAGGTTGTCGAGGAACCACTCGTACAACGGGCGATGCCCTTCGAACTCCAGGGTGCAGATCGAGTGGGTGATGCCCTCGATAGCGTCCGACTGGCCGTGGGTAAAGTCGTAGTTGGGGTAGATGCACCATTTGTCACCGGTCTGGTGATGGTGGGCATGACGAATGCGGTACAGGATCGGGTCGCGCAGGTTCATGTTCGGCGAGGCCATGTCGATCTTGGCCCGCAGCACGCACTCACCGTCCTTGAACTCGCCGGCCTTCATGCGGGCGAACAGCTCGAGGTTTTCTTCCACGCTACGCTCGCGGAACGGGCTGTTCTTGCCCGGCTCCTTGAGGTTGCCGCGGTATTCTTTCGCTTGATCAGGGGTCAGGTCGCAGACATAGGCCTTGCCACGCTTGATCAGCTCGACCGCCCAGTCGTGCAACTGGTCGAAGTAGCTGGACGCATAACGCACGTCGCCGGCCCAGTCGAAGCCCAGCCATTTGACGTCGCTTTGAATGGCGTCGATGTATTCCTGGTCTTCCTTGGCCGGGTTGGTGTCATCGAAACGCAGGTGGCAGACGCCCCCGAATTCCTTGGCCAGACCGAAGTTGACGCAGATCGACTTGGCGTGGCCGATGTGCAGGTAGCCGTTAGGCTCCGGCGGGAAGCGAGTGACGATGCTGCTGTGCTTGCCCGAGTCCAGGTCGGCCTGGATGATCGGCCGCAGGAAGTTCGCAGGGACAGCGGGGGCGCCTTTGGCAGCGGCGTTGGGCGCGTTGTCGGCAGTGGGCTTGCTCATAGGATCCTTGAATGCACGTGTCCGGCCTGGGTAGGCCGATTGAATCAAAGGGCCTATCATAGCCGAAGCAGTCAAGCTGCTGACAGTCGGGCCCGGACAAACTGGCGTGATTTATCACGGCTTTTTGCCCAAGCCTGGCAAAATGGCCAGTGCGCGCCATGTGTCGTGATCGCCTGAACATGCGTCAGGTGATAATCGGCGCCCTGCGCACCCTAATTCCCGATTGCCTTGAAAAAGCGAGTTTCAGCATGTCCAAAGTCAAACTGACCACCAACCACGGCGACATCGTCATTGAACTGAACGCTGAAAAAGCCCCGATTACCGTGGCCAACTTCATCGAATACGTCAACGCAGGCCACTACACCAACACCGTGTTCCACCGGGTGATCAAAGGCTTCATGATTCAGGGCGGCGGTTTCGAGCCAGGCATGAACGAAAAGCGTGACAAGCGTGCCAGCATCCAGAACGAAGCCGACAACGGCCTGAAAAACGCCAAGTACACCATCGCCATGGCCCGCACCATGGAGCCGCACTCTGCTTCGGCGCAGTTCTTCATCAACGCCTCCGACAACGACTTCCTCAACCACAGCGGCAAGAACGTACAGGGCTGGGGCTACGCGGTGTTCGGCGAAGTGATCGAAGGCCGTGAAGTGGTTGATGCCATTGAGAAGGTCGCCACCGGTTCCAAGTCCGGCCACCAGGACGTACCAAAAGAAGACGTGATCATCGAGAAAGCCGAGATCATTGGGTGATACTGCTGATCTCCGATCTGCATTTGCAAGAAGAGCGCCCGGACATTTCCCGGGCGTTTCTTGATATGCTCGACGGCCGTGCCCGCCACGCCAAGGCGTTGTACATCCTGGGCGACTTTTTCGAAGCCTGGATCGGCGACGATGCCATGACCGCCTTCCAGCAGTCGATCTGCCAGGCCATGCGCCGGCTGAGCGACAGCGGCACGGCCATCTTCCTGATGCATGGCAACCGTGACTTCCTGATTGGCCAGGCTTTCTGCGACGCTGCGGGCTGCACGTTGTTGAGCGACCCCAGTGTGATCGAGCTGGGCGGTGAACAGGTACTGCTGATGCATGGCGACACCTTGTGCACCCGCGACCTGGGTTACATGAAGATGCGCCGCTTGCTGCGCAACCCGCTGAGCCTGTGGATCTTGCGCCACCTGCCACTGTCAGCCCGCTACAAGCTGGCGCGCAAACTGCGCAGCGAAAGCAGCACGCAAGTGCGGATGAAGTCCACCGAAATTGTCGACGTCACACCGGAGGAAGTGCCCAAGGTGATGGCGGCGCATGGCGTGCGTACGCTGGTGCATGGCCATACCCACCGGCCGGCGATACACAAGCTGGTGGTTGATGGGGAGCCGGCACGGCGCATCGTGCTGGGGGACTGGGACCGCCGCGGTTGGGCCTTGCAGGTTGACGAGCAGGGCTTTCAGTTGGCGCCGTTCGAGTTTTCCTGACCCGGCGGGTCGCCCTCTTCGCGGGTAAACCCGCTCCCACAGACTCCGTATCAACGCTGCAAGCGGAGCGATTCCTGTGAGAGCGGGTTTACCCGCGAATGGGCCGGCGCACGCTGACGCTTCAGGGCTGGCTGACTACCACCCCCTTGTCCCGCTCACTGATCACCACTTCCCGATACACCGGGTCTGCCTTGATCTGAGCCTCGGTAAACGGAATCACCGCCAGTTGCTTGGCCGCAAATGCTTTGGTCTGGTCACTGGCATGCGCCGAAGCCTTCTCACTCGACTGGGAAAAGGCAAGCAGGCCACGGGCTTCTGGCCCCTTGTCGGTAAAGCTGACCAATTGCAGGTAGCTGGTGCCACTCACCACCAGCCGCTTGCCCTGCCCGTGCGGGACACTGTACATCGCGTTGTACACGCCCAGCGCCTGCGGGCCACCCGGTACCGGCGTGCCATCAAGCGCCTGCTGCACCTGCCCCCAACGCGCCTCCCCCGCTACACCGCTGTCGCTCACCTGCTTGAGCGAAGCCAGTGCCGCCTCGTGTACCAGCTTGCGCACGGCCGCCTGCTCCACCGCCAAACCACGCGGCGTGTGCTGCGGGTCGGCCGGGTCAAAGGCTACGCGCCAGCTTTCCGGGTGTTCGGCCAGGGCGTTGAACAGGTTCTGGAAATGCACCAGGCCAATGCCGCTGTCGAGGTCGGCCTTGCCATTCCAGGCCGCCAGGCTACTGCACACGGCCTGTACATCCGCGCTTGCGCCCTTGCACCATTGCAGCAGGTCTGGCAGCACCAGGCTGGCCAGGTAGACCTCGTCGTCGGTCACCATGCGCTGCAGGTCATCCACGCCCAGCCTTGCCGTGCCCTGCAGGCGCTGCAGGGCAAAGCGGCTGCGCATGCCCAGCGGCTGGTCACTGCGGCTGACCAAGGGTGAATAGCCGGTCAGCGGCTGCGCCGGGTTGGCCATCCATGCCGGGTCGTTGGAGTTCTGCACGAAATCCTGGCGTTCAAGGCTCGGCAACAGTCGCGCCGGGAAGATTCCCGGTTGCGCAGCCTGCGCATCGACCTTCCACTGACAGGCGCTGCGCGAACCATCCAGCACCACCATGCGCCCTTGCCCTTGTGGGTTGCTGCAGGCACCCAGCAGTTGCTGGTCGACATACGGCACCACCGACTGGTTCAGGTACAACGCCCCACCGCCCTGGTCCACGGCCAAGGTGTTGACCCAAGGAATACCCTGCAACTGCTCGACCGAGCCTTTCAGCGCCGCAAGGCTGTCGGCACGGTTGATCTGGTACCACTGCTGCAACACTCGGGTGTTGTCCAGGTTGGCGTCACGCAAGCTGTAGGCCGCGTGCGCATCCCAGTCCAGGCGCCCGGGCCATTGCACCACCGGGCCAAATTGCGAGCTGTAGACCTGCCGCTCTACCTGGCTCACGCTGCCATCTTCTGCCTTGACCGCAACGCTGATGGTTTGCCTGGCCAGTGGCAGCGACTTGCCATCAAGCAGGTAACGGGTCGGGTCCTTGGGGTCGAGCTGCAGCCGATACAGGGTGAAGTGGCTGGAGGTGTCGACGGTGTGCGTCCAGGCCAGGTGCCTGTTGAAACCGATATTGACCACCGGCAGGCCCGGCAATGCCGCGCCCATCACATCGAGCTGGCCAGGGATGGTCAGCTGCATCTGGTAGAAGCGCATGCCGCCCATCCACGGGAAGTGCGGGTTGGCCAACAACAGGCCGCGGCCATTGGCCGAACGCTGCGCGCCCACGGCCACCGCATTGCTGCCGCGCTCCGTGGCAAAGCGTTCTTGCCGCGCCAGCGCTTTGGCGAAACCTGCCGACGCCTGCTGGCTGCCCGCCGCAGGTGGGTGCGCGCCTGCCAGTGCCTCGACGAACTGCCCTATACCCCCCTCGGCCAATAGCCTGCGGGTCAGCTTGACCAGGTCCTGGCTGGTGATCGACCGCAGCCACTCACCGCTGCCACATTCGGCGGGCAAGCCTTCGCGGCGGCGCTCGGCGAGCGCCCGGTTGTAGCCGCTGGCATAGCCCGCCAGCAGTGCCTGCACCTGCGTCGGTTGCGCTTGCAGGAACGCGTCGACCGCCGTCGGGCTGTTGAGCCAGGTGAAAAACAGGTCGCTGGTCAGGTTGTCACGCTGCTCCAGGGTCTTGCCCTTGGCACCAAAATGGCGTGAGCGCTCACCGCTCACGGTCAGCACCTCGTTGGCCAGCAGGCACAGGTTGTCCTGGGCATAGGCATAGCCAACGCCGTAGCCCAGGCCGCGCTCATCCTTGGCCACGATATGCGGCACCCCGTAACTGGTTCGACGGATCTGCGCGCTGGCATCAGTAGCGGGCTGCGCCTGCACCGCAACGCTGAAGGCCACCAGTGCAGCGGCCAGGCCTGCGCACGTCATGGGACGGGAAAGTGGAAACACGGGCACTCCTCGGATTCGGGGTCTATCCCGATCAGACGAACGGCCAGGTGAAAATTTTACGTGTTACAAGGCGATGGAACGTCTTGAAGAGGAACAGCCATTTTTTTTACGAGTGGGTTGCAGTTTTTGCGTTCTCATTCGTCCTAGTAAGTGAGGCAACCACATTTCGGGTTCGTCCACGAAAAGGAGCATTCACATGTACAACCCGCAACCCTCGACTCACGCCGGGCGCGTCCCAGGCAAAGCGCCCAACGGACAGGACGTTTTTTCTGAGGAACGCATCGGCAACGAACAGATCCGCGAGCTGCTGCGCACTTTCGGCCTGCGAACCAGCCTGATCCGGCTCAAGGTGATCGATGCCTTGCACGCCGCTGACCGCAATGGCCGCAGCATTGGCGTACGCGGCGTGCACGCACAACTGGAACAGCTGGATATTCCGCTGTCGTTCCTCAGCGTGCGTGAGGTGCTCAAGCGGCTGTGCACCGAAGGTGTCATCGAACTGGGCAACGACAAGTGCTACAGCCTCAACCCCCAGGCGCGCGCCGTACTGGAGCAGACACACACGCGCTGAGCGCATGGCCGGCCACACCTGGCCGGCCCGCACGGATCAGGGCTTGACCTTGCGCCGCAGAATGCCGTTGATCACCACGACCACAACGGCGATGGCGATGGCCGCCATCTGGAAGGTCTGCTCACTGATCGTGCCCTGCTTCTGCAGGTGGGACAGGCCCAGCATCAGGCCCAGTACCACCAGGATGATCAGAAGGGAATATTTGAGGCGCTGCACGTGTGTCATCGAAAGTTCCTTGCAACATCAAAGGCAAATGGCTCGCAACGAGCCGTGGCAATGATACAACGCCCATAGGGCCCGGCGCTGCATTTCCTGCTGGGTAGGGTGGCGACTGCCTGAAAGCATGGGTCTCCAAGCACCCATGCCGGAGGCACCATGTACAAACCCCTGCTGTTCGCGTCCCTGATTCTGACCCCGCTTACCCTTCACGCGCTGGACACCCGCGAGGTAACGGCAGCGCAACTGCTTGAGCTTGGTCGCGACCTGGAGCGCCATGCTGGCGCCAGCCAGTGGCAACAACTGTGGCAGCGGGTGCGTCAGGCTGGCTACCTGCAGGCACCCGGCGCCCCACTGCATTTCAGCGCCCCCATGGCCCAGTTGCCCGATTTGGTCCGGCAGACCTTGGCCCAAGCCGATCAGGTGCAGGCGCTGCACCAGACCCAGGCGTTGTACCGCCGCAGCTTTTCCGGCACGGTTATCGGTCAGCGCGGCGGGCAGCCATTGCATGCCTTGTGCCTGCTGGTCGACTGGCGGGCGCTGCCACAAAGCATGCTCGATGCGCCTCAGGCCTACCTGCGCAGCGCCAGTCTGGTGACCAGCTACCCCTGTAACTGAGGGGTGCCCCGCCCCATCACTCGACGTGCACAGCGCCCTGATGGGAAATCAACCGCCACAGCCACATCTTGAAGACATGTCCTACAACGCAGGATATCGCTGCCTGCAACTGCTGTTCACCGAGGCTACAAATTGCAACCCATATGCCGCCTAGCGACGCGCCGTGGCTGTCACACAGAATTTGCTCACACCGTCGACATAACGCCGCTGGTGATCGGGTCGCACACCCCCATCCCGAAGGAGCGCCATATGGAATTACCAGACTTGAGCCTCATCGATATCAGCCAACTGCCCCACTCGCTGCAGGCCCTGGTCGACTGTATCGGCATCGACAATGCCTACCAGTTGACCTGCGCCTACGGCGGCAGGCCCAAATACATCCCCAAGTACCGCGAGCGTACCAAGCTCGCCGACGTACTGCCGGCCGAAGCGCTGGACGCACTGATCAAGCGCTTTGCCGGGGTAGCCCTGGAGATCCCCAAGGCTGACCACTTCCTACGCCAGCTGCGCAATCAGCAGATCCAGAAAGAAAGCGCCAATGGCCTTTCACGCAGCCTGCTGGCCAACAAGTACGGCCTGAGCCTGCGCCAGATCGGCAACATCCGTCGCCAGGAACCTTGCGCTCGCTGACGACCAGCACCGAGGCCGCCAGAGGTGGCCACCCTTCCCCTCCATAAAAAGAGCAACAAAACATGTCGATAGATAACAGCCTCATCGGATCCGTGATCAACGCCTTGCCCATGGACCGCATGATCGCAGGCCCCCTGCAGGCCATGGTCCAGGCCCAGGTTACCGCCAGCAAGTCGTACGCCGACTTCCTGATGCAGGTATGTGTGCAGGACGGCAAGGCCGTGGCTATCCAGTTCGATTACGACGAGACCATCGTCGACGAACAGGGTGAATACAAGGGCGTGGTCAGCAAGACCATGAAGGTGCCTTTGCTGGCGGCCATCACACACCCGAACATCTCCATCGATGAAGGTAATGTCGAATTCGAGCTGATCATCAATCAGATGTCGGAAGACACCTCCAGCACGGAAATGGGTGCGGACGTGACCGGCTCACTGGGGTGGGGGCCCTTCAAGCTGAACGTAAAGGGCAGCGTCAGCCACAAGTCCGCCCAGACACGCAAGACCGACACCCGCGCCCGCTACGCCTTCAATACGACGATGAAGCGCCAGGAGCCACCTGAAGCAATGATGAGGGTGATCGAGTTCCTCACCGACGCGGCAACCAAGCCAACCGTGGTCAGAACTGCCGAACTGCAGAGCCCGGACGAAATTTCCCAGGCCGACACCTTGAAAGACCCTGCTGCCGATGCAGGCAACAACACCCCTTGAGACGCTCCACGAGCCGCAAACAGCCCCCTGGCCAGCACCGGGGGGGCACCACCTGGCCTGAGGAGTCGAGCCCATGAACAAGCCCCCTGCCCCGATGACCTCCATTGACCTGCGTGAGATCACACGTGGCCTGCAGGAAGCCGCAAGCGCCACCAACAGCCTGATTGCACAGCAGTACATCAACCTGTTCGACCAGTTCTTCGAGTGCGACAGCGACGCCTTGGGCGCCCCCATGAAAGCCAAGATGGTCGAAGTGGCCATGGATGGGCAGCACATCATGCGCGTCCCCCTGTTTGCACTGGTGTCGCCCAAGGGCCTGGCCCTGGAGCGCATGCAGGTGGACCTGTCGGTCCGGGTCAAAGGGACCGAAGCACAACAGGCACTGCTGACCGCGAGCGAGAACAAGGCTGCCAGCTTCAAGGTCACCATCGGTGGCCAAGGCCGTCAGGGCGAAGGCCGTGACCCTGACGAAGTGCAGATCCGCATGCAGTTCCAGGCCAGCGAGCCGCCGGAAGCCCTGAACCGGCTCATCGAGGAGTACACCAGCCTGATCACCCCGGTACGCGCCCCCGGCCCACTGCCCTCGCCCGACACCAACGAATTCATCGAGGCGGCCACTGTCCGTTGACGGCCGCCCCGACACCGCTTCAGAAATCGCGCTTGTAGAAGATGTCCAGTGAGCTGGCCAGCCCACTGGCGGCTTCCAGGTACACCTTCTTGCTCAGCTTGTAACGCAACGCGATGGTGTTGGCAGGCTCGAACACACCCACACCGTAACGCAGGCTCAGCTTCTCGGTGATGTTGCCGCTGGCGACCACGCTGGTGCTGTTGCCCGAGCCTTCGGTGTCCAGCTGGAAGTCATCGATCCCCAAGCTCGATGCCAGGCTGCCGGTGATGCCGGCACTGCCTGCCAGCCCCAGGCCCAACGCTGCCTCGGCAAGCATGTTGTTGTCCTCGCCAGAGTTGCCCAGAGGCCGCCCCAGCACGAGGTACGACAGCGCCTGCTCCTGGCTCATGGCCGGTTCCGAAAACACCTTGGTTGTGGGTTGCTCGGCACTGCCGCTCAGGCGGATACCGGCAATCACATCATCGACCGTGCGGATGGCTTCGATGTCCAGGTACGGCTGGTCGATCGGGCCGGCGAACAGCAAGCGCGCACGGCGGATGGTCAGCCGCTGGCCGTAGGCACGGTAACGACCGTCAGCCAGGCTCAACTCGCCACGGGTGTCGAGGTTGTCGCCGATATGCACGTGGCCAAGCAGGTTGGCGGTCAGGCCAAAGCCACTGAACGACAACTTGTCGCGGCCCACCTCGACATCGATGTCCATGGCCATCGCCATGGGCGGTTTGCCCTCTTCGGTCTGGTGACCGACGATTACCGTGTCATCCGATACCTTCACGGTCGACGGTGGCAGTTCGCGCACGGTGATCTTGCCTTTGGGTACTTGCACCTTGCCGGTAACCGCCAGTTTGTCGTCGATCAGGCGCAAGGTCAGGTCCGGGGCGACCTCCAGCGTTGCATAAGGCTCGACCGTGACCGGCAGTTGCTGGCCTTGCAGGCGCAAGTCCATGCCCAATGCCTGCCCCCACGTGAGGTTGCCGCTCAACTGGCCGCGCCCTGCATCGCCGCTGCGCCAGTTGCCATTGAGTTGCACCTGATCGCCGGCGATCAGCGCCTGCAATGTCAGGTCCTCAAGGCTGGCCGGCAACTCGGCGCCACTCACTTCGCCACCGCTGAGCATCAGGTTGCCGTTGACCTGTGGTGCCAGCAAGGTGCCTGAAAGCCGCCCACTGCCGTTGAGCTGCCCGGCCAGGCGTTCGACCATCGGCACGAACGGACGCGCCACCGACAGGTCCAGCCCGGCCAGGCGGAAATCACCTGACAGAGGCTTGTTCTTGCCCAACGGGTCGAGGCGCGTATTGACGTTCAGCTCGCCCAGGCGCTCTCCACGGAACACCAGGCGGGTATCGATACGCCGTGGCGCCAACGTGCTGTCGACACGCAGGGCCTGATAGGGGAAATCGACCCAACGGCCCTTGTCGCGCACACGCAGCGTGCCGCCACTGGCATCAATGACAATGTTGCCTTTGGGGCCGCTGGCCGGGATGTCCAGATTGATATCCGCATTGAGCAGGCCCTGCCAGGCGAAGTCTTTTGGCAGCCACTGGGCAAGGCTGTCGAGCGGGAACTGCTTGAGGTGGTAGCGCAAGCGCGGCTCGGGCGCCAGGCGTTGGTCGTCACCACACAGGCTGGCCTGGCCAGATCGCCAGCAATGGGCACCGAAGTCCAGCTGGCCGCTGGCCAGACGCTGCAGGCGTGCCGGCGATTGCAGCTGCCAATCCTGGCCACCGGCCTGGATACGCCCACTCGCGAGGCGGCCACGCCAGTCACCCTTGCTCAACTGGCCATCCAGGCCCAGGTCAAGCTTGAGTTGCGGGCCATCCAGCGCCAAGGTCAAGGCTTGCAGGCGAATGTCGCCTTTGCCGTTGGCCTGCAGCGTGCCCAATGCCGTGTCGCCCAGGTGAATGCCAGTGGCCTTTAGCTCGATCACACCGCGCTGGGCGTTGTCCAGGCGGGCATCCAGGTCCAGCTGTTGCAGCCGGTTTTCGGCCTGGGCCAAGCGCTGGCCCTGCAAGGTCAGCGTGCCTTGAGGAGCCTGCAAGGTGCCGGCAACATCCAGCCGGCCCTTGACCTGGCCTTGCAGCCTTGGCCACAGCTGGCCCAGGCGCGGGAGGTCAAGGTCGATTCGCCCGGCCAGGCGCTGCTGCAAGCTGCCACTGCCGTTGATACGGTTGTCCCCCAGCTGGATCGCCAGGGCGCCGAGTGTCCAGTTCTGCCCCGCCCCCTGGGCCTCAGCCTTGAACACTGCCGGCTGGCCGCGCAGGCGGCCCTTGAGATCAAGCTGGGCATCAAGGGTGAGCACCTCGCCCTTCATCTCGCCCTTGCTGCGCAGCGGACCCGCCAAGGTGCCCGGCAGCTCCGCCAGCCAATAGGCCGGGTCGAGCGCCGAAAGCTGCAAGTCGACATCCCAGGCCAAGGTGTCGGCAAAACGCACGGCCACACTGCCGGCGGCCTTGCCTTGCCCGGCGGTCAGCGCCAGTTGCGGCAGTTTCACCTGGGTCAGGTCACCTTCGAACGGGCTGACCAGGCTGAACGCCCCTGCCGGCCCGTCCAGGTCGCCTTTGAAGGTGCCCTGATAATTGCCATCGCGATAATGCACCTGGGTATTGAAACGCTTGAGGGTAACCTCGGGCGGTGTCTCCAGTGGGTACAGGCGCAACCACGGGAAGTCCTGCCAGTCCAGCTGCGCATCGGCGGTCAGGCCTTGCTGCCAGTCGGCCGTGGCCTGCAGTTTCACGCGCTGGGTGTCGCTGGCGGTCAGGTCAAGGGCATCGAGCCTGGCGCCTTTGCTGTCGACCAACCCGGACAGCGCCAACGCGATTGGCGACTGTTCAGCCGGCAGGCTGGCCGTTCCCGACAGTTGATAACCCTTGAGCAGGTCGCCCTTGGCATCAAGCTTGAGCTGATTCAACTGCAAGGTATCGGGCAGCGAGCCCGCCGGCTTGAAGGCCTCTGAACGAATCTGCAGGGTCGCCGGCAGATGCTCGGCCAACGCCTGCAACTGCCCGTTCAGCGTGGCGTCGAGGTAACCGCTGCTGGTGCCCGCAAGCTTCAGGGTCTTTTGCAATTCGCCGGTGGCGGTCAGTGCCAACTGCCAGGGTTTGCCGTCCACGGCTGGCAGTTGCAGCTGCGCCTGGAGTTGCACTGGCCAGTCACCTTCGGGCTGCAGGTCGCCCTGCAGGTTCAATTGCAGGTCATCGCGCTGCAGGTGCAGGCTGTCGATGCGCATCCCGGTGCCGGTCCAGTGCGCCGCCAGTTGCAAGTCACCCAGCAGGTCGCTCCCATCCAGCCGCAGTTGGCCGACCTTGACCTCGCCCAGTTCGATGGCCAGCGGCAAGCGCAGCGCCGGCAGCTGCAGCGGGCCGCTTTCGGCCGGCTCGACACTTGGCGCAAAGGCCATGTCGATGCGTTGTGCCTGCAACCGGTCGATGCACAGGGTGGCGCGCAGCAGGCAGGCAGGCGACCAGGCCAGTAGCGGTGCCTGCAACTCTACCGTGCTGCCACCGTCGGCCCAGCGCAGCATGCTGGCCTGCCAGCTACCCGCCAGGCGCCCCTGGAAATCGGCCACCTCAAGCCCGGGCACCTTGCCCAGCGCCCAGCGGCTGCCCGCCTCGGTACCCAGCAGCAGGCCTAGCACCAGGCCCAGGCTCGCGACTACCCCGAGCAGGCCCAGCAGAATGTATTTGATCACGCGTTTCACAGCTCAGGCCCCATGGAAAAGTGCAGTCGAATGCCCCCTTCGTCATCCAGCGCCTTGGCCAGGTCCAGGCGCAATGGCCCGACCGGCGATACCCAGCGCACACCAAAACCGACACCGGTCTTGAGGCTGGGCAGCTCAAGGTTGTTGAACGAGTTACCCTGGTCGACAAACGTCGCGATCCGCCACTTTTCGGTCAACGAATACTGGTACTCGACACTGCCGGCCACCATGTAACGCCCGCCGATGCGGTCGCCATCGCTGTTTTTCGGCGACAGGGTCTGGTAGTCGTAGCCACGCACGCTCTGGTCGCCACCGGCGAAGAAGCGCAGCGACGGCGGAATGTTGTTCTTGAACCCATTGGTCGCACTGCCGCCGAACTGTACGCGACCGAGCAAGCGGTGGTTCTGGCCAAGCGTGGTCAGGCCCTTGAGCAGGACATTGCCGTGCAACAGGTTGGTGTCGGAAACCAGCCCTTCCTTGGCCGCCTGCACATCGAACTGCAGTCGGTAGCCGTTGTGCGGATCGATGCGGTTGTCACTGCGCAGGAAGGAATAGCTCACGCCAGGCATCAGCAGGTTGCTCAGCCCGGAATCGTCACCCAGGCGATACTCCTCGCGCTGGTACTTGAGCGAAATGACCCGCTGCCAGCCGCTGGGCAGCTTGCTGTGCCACTCGGGGCCGACTGTCAGCAGTTTGCTGAGGGTATCGGTACCGGCAAGCTCCTCGTTCTGGTAGCCGCCGGCGAAGCGCAACTTGTCGGTCAGTGGCGGGTCGAGGGGGATGTCGTACCACAGGCCAACGTTCTGCCGCGGTGCCGACAGCTCGGTTTCCCAACCATAACTGTGGCCCTGCGGGTTGACCCAATGGCGGGTCCAGTTGGCCTTGCCACGCGGACCGACGTCGGTCGAGAAGCCCAGGCCCAAGCCCATGGTGCGTGGTTTGCGGGTTTCCAGGCGGACATCCACCGGGATTTCTTCACCCACCGCGGCGGTGGGCGCAGCATCCACCCGCACGCCTTCGAAATACCCGCTCGATTGCAGGTCATTGTTCAGTTCGGCAATCAGTTCCGAGTCGTAGGGGGTGCCCGGCTTGAACGACACCATGCGCTGCAGCAGGTCATCGTCCAGCGGCGTGTCGCCGCCGAAGGTCACTGCGCCCAAGTGATAGCGCGGACCACTCTGGTAGACCAGTTCGATATCGGCCACACCGGCCTGCGGGTCGACGGCCAGGCGCTGGCTGCTGAAGCGGCCACTGAAAAAACCGTAGCGCGACGCCTGGTTCTGGATCAGCCGCTTGGCATCTTCGTAATGGCCGTGGTTGAGTTGTTCACCTGGGCGCAGTGCCTTGCTGTCGGGCACACGGAAGGCCTTCATTTCGCTGGCGGGGCCTTCGATGCGCACGGTCACGTTGCGCAGGCGGATCGGCTCGCCCGGGTTGATGCTGAGGATCAGTTGCGGGGAATGGTCTGCGTCTTTGGGGGGCTTTACCTCGGTATCAATCTGCGCCTGGTAGTAGCCAAGTGCCTGCGCGGCTTTGCGCGCCTGCTCCTCTGCCCCGCGACTGAAGCGTAACAATGCTTCTTCATCGCGGTCACCAAGGGTGCCTATATAGCCTTCGACATTGGCCTTGAGCGCTTTGTTGGCTGGTTTTACCTTCACCAGCAACTCGCTCTGGCCCCATGCTGCGAAACTGGCGGCCCAGATAACCAGGCCCCAGGTCAATCTTCCTGAATACGTCATGCGGCAAATGCTACCAGAGCCAGGCGCTCAAGGGAGCCGCCTGGCGGGATGTTCAGGCAAAAGTGGAGGTTGAAGAGACTGGATTGGGATGGAAGAAGACCCGTTCCCGGATAGGTCCTACGGCGACCTCACCAATTTCTTCATAGCCCTGGCGCTGGTAAAAGGCCAGGTAATGCTCATTGCCGGTGTCGAGCACCACGCCCTGGGTGCCTGGTTGATCCGCGCACCAGTCGTGCACGGCTTGTAACAATTGCTCCCCGTAATGCTTGCCCTGAAACTGCGGATGTACCCCCAGCAATGGCAACACATGCACCTGATCGGTGGGCAGGCAGGTGGACAGGGCGGCCTGGTAGTCCATGTAACGCCGCGTGCAGCGCAGGCCAGTGCCGAGGATCATGCGCAGGCGCCAGGCCCAGCTGTCGGCAACGCCCAACCGGCGCACCGGCGGCACGATCAGGGCCAGGGCAATCAGGCGGTCGTCCACCAGCAAACCGATGGCAGGTAACTGCAAGTAAAAGTGCTGGCGCACCCATTCGCGCACCATCACCCGCAAGCGTTGCTCATACCCTGGGCGCTGGGCTTCGAAGATATAGGCAAAGGTAGGTTCGTGGCGGTAGGCGTTGTACAGCAGCGAACGCGCCTCGCGGCTGTAGCCGTCATCGAGCAGGCAGACTTGAGCCGGGGCGGCAGTGGTTTCGGGCATTGCGGGCAGACCTCCTGGAATGGGCGTACATTGCCTTGGAGGTGCACCACCGCGCTTCGTTCACCCCCTACAGCACGTTAGCAGCAGGCTCCCGAAGCCGCCATGCTGGTGATGTGGGGCGATGTCGGCTAGCATCCCGCCTTTTACCGGGATCGTCTTTCCATGAAGATCGTCTGTTTCAACATCAACGGCCTGCGAGCCCGCCCGCACCAGCTGGCAGCGCTGATCGAAAAGCACCAGCCGGACGTAATCGGCCTGCAGGAAACCAAGGTCAGCGACGATCAGTTCCCGCTGGCCGAGGTGGAGGCGCTGGGTTACCACGTGCACTACCACGGCCAGAAAGGCCATTACGGCGTGGCGCTGCTGTCGCGCCAGGCCCCGTTGAGCCTGCACAAGGGCTTTGCCACCGATGAAGAAGAAGCCCAGCGCCGCTTCATCTGGGGCACCTTCGCCGATGCCGATGGCAACCCGATCACCATCATGAACGGCTATTTCCCCCAGGGCGAAAGCCGCGACCACCCCACCAAGTTCCCGGCCAAGCAGCGTTTCTACAGCGACCTGCAGGCACTGCTGGAAGGCCAGTTCCGCAACGACCAGCCACTGCTTGTCATGGGCGACATGAACATCTCGCCGCAGGACTGCGACATCGGCATCGGCCCGGACAACGCCAAGCGCTGGTTGAAGGCCGGCAAGTGCAGCTTCCTGCCAGAAGAGCGTGAGTGGATGGAGCGCTTGAAAGGCTGGGGCCTGGTTGACAGCTTCCGCCACCTGCACCCGGACGTCACCGACCGTTTCAGCTGGTTCGACTACCGCAGCCGTGGTTTCGAGGACGATCCCAAGCGCGGCCTGCGCATCGACCTGATCATGGCCTCGCAGCACCTGGTGCCGCGCATCAAGGCAGCGGGCGTGGACTATGAACTGCGTGGCATGGAAAAGCCCTCGGACCATGCGCCGATCTGGTTGGAACTGAGCTGATCGCCGGGTGCCATATCCGCATCACCGCCACCCTGTGGGAGCGGCCTTGTGTCGCGATAGGGCTGCATCGCAGCCCCAGCAATGTAGACGTTGACGCAGAAATCCTGGGGCCGCTGCGCGGCCCTTTCGCGACACAAGGCCGCTCCCACAGTAGGTGTGTGGCGCTTTCGACCTCCGCACTCACAACCCCAACCGCAACGCCTCCCCCACCCCGGCCCCACGGACATCGTCCGCCGCGCTGACCAGGGCAAAGTTGTAAGCCCCATGCGACCAGTACCGCGCCTCCAGCTGGCCATCGACCCGCTGCCCGTCCGGCATGCGCCGATACAGCTCGCCTGGTGAGCGCAAGAACAGGCTGATGCGCTGGCCCTTGCCATCCTCAAACACCAGCAGCGCCGCCGGCCCCTGCTCGTTGCTGAGCAAGCGCGCCCCCACCGGTTTGAAGCCATAGCCCGCCAGGTCCGGCAATTGCCCTACGCGGCTGAAATGCCGCCCCAACCAGTCGCGCAACTGCCCCGCATCACTGGCCTGGATATCCAGCGCCTCGCTGCCGGCAAACAAACGGTGCGCCTGGACGGCATCGGCCATGGGCAGGTCGACTCGTGCCAGGGACGCATCGCGCACCTGCCAGCCGCCCAGCCCTCCCACACCCAATGCCAGCATCACCACCGCCGCTGCGGCCCAACGCCGCTGCCGACGCTGTCGCAATTGCCGACGCACCTGCCCAAGGTCCAATTGCGCTGCCCCGGGCAGTTCGCCAAACCCGGCCAGCGCAGTACGCAACCGGCGGGCATCGGCGCGCCAGCCCTCCACCCGTGCCGCCGCCTGTGGGTTGGCCGCCAGCCAGGCCTGCACCTCGGCCCGGCGCACAGGCGCCAGGCGCTCATCGACGTAAGCGTGCAATTCGTCTTCGCTGGGGATCAGACGCGTCATTTCAGTCTCCGCAAGGCCGGGGGCTGGGGGTTGCCCTCGGTCAGTTCGCGCAAGGCGCTGCGGGCGCGCGACAGGCGCGACATCACAGTGCCGATAGGGATGCCCAGGGCCTGGGCGGCTTCCTTGTAACTCAAGCCTTCGATGCTGATAAGCAGCAACAAGGCGCGCTGTTCGGCCGTCAGCCGGGCAAACGCCTGCAAGTCGGCCTGGGCCAGGACACTGGCCTCAAGGTTGGCCCCTTGCGGCTCCTCCTCGTACTCGGCACGGCCGAACCAGGACAGCCAGCGCGCATGCAGGCGGTCGCGGCGCTTACCATCAAGGAAAAGCCGATAGAGGATGGTAAACAGCCAGGCCCGCAGCGCCTCGGCATCGCGTTGCTGGTGGCGTCGGCTGAGGGCCCGCTCGACCGTGGCCTGCACCAGGTCATCGGCGCTGCCCGGCTCGCGGGTCAGCCACACGGCAAAGCGGCGCAGGCGGGCCAGCAGCTCGCGCCACTGGTGGTCATCCAGATCGTGCATGGAAAAGTCCCGGCCGTTGAAGTTGTCATTGTAAAGGCAGACGCCTGCCAGGAAATTCTATTCCCGCCGATGGAATAAGTTTTTCCCTGCCGCGTCGTACTGGCACCTTCACCAAACCGGACGATGACCATGAACTCACCTTTGCACGGCCCGGCGAAAGCCGTGCGCCTGGCTGCCATCGGCGCCGTGATGCTGGCCGCAGGCGCCGGCTTTGCCTACGCCGCCGGCTGGCTCGGCGAAAGCCGGCTGACGCCACAGCGTATCATCGATACCTTCGAGGCCCAGGCCGGGCATTACCCAGGCTACCGGAAGAACCATGCCAAGGGCCTGTGCGTCAGCGGCTACTTCCAGGCCAGCGGGCAGGCCGCCAACCTTTCTACTGCGCGCGTCTTCAGCCAGGCACGCGTGCCGGTAACCGGCCGTTTCGCCATTGGCGGTGCCAACCCGTTCGCACCGGACACCGGCATACCCGTGCGCAGCCTGGCCATTCAGCTGAGTACCGACGACGGGCAGGTATGGCGCACCGGCATGAACAACCCTCCAGTGCTGGCAATCAGCACACCGCAAGGGTTCTACGAGCAAGTGCTGGCCAACACGCCAGACCCGGCCACCGGCAAACCGAACCCTGCCAGCCTGCAGGCGTTTTTCGCAGCCCACCCGGAGAGCGCGGCGTTTCGCCAATGGGCGGCGGGCTATAAGCCCAGCAACAGCTTCGCCAGCACCCAATACCACAGTATCAACGCCTTTCACCTGATCGACGCAGGCGGCACGCGCCACCCGGTGCGCTGGCAGCTTGAGCCGCAAACCGCGTTTGCCGCGCTGCCCACCCAGATCGATGACAAACAGTTTCTACAACACGACCTGCAGCAACGCTTGGCCCAGGGCCCCTTGCGCTGGACGCTTCGCCTGGTGCTGGCCGAACCCGGCGATGCGGTGGATGACCCTGCCCGGCCCTGGCCCGCCGAGCGGCGCAGCGTAGACGCCGGCACCCTGGTGCTGGAACAGGTCGACGCCCCTGAGCAGGGGGCATGCCGCGACCTCAATTTCGACCCGTTGATCCTGCCCCGAGGCATAGAGGCATCTGCCGACCCGATCCTCGCCGCCCGTTCGGCTGCCTACTCGGAATCGTTCAACCGCCGCAGCCGTGAATCGCTCAGCACCGGAGCCCGCCCATGAAACCCGAAGCCTTCCACCCTTTTGCCCGCCTGCTGCATTGGCTGATGGCCGTGCTGATCCTGGCCATGCTGTTCATTGGTGTGAGCATGGTTGCAGACCTGTCGCTACGCCATCCTGTATTGATCGGGTTGCACAAGGCCACCGGCCTGGCACTGCTGGTGCTGGTAGTGCTGCGTATCGGGGTGCGCCTGGCCGTGCCTCACCCACCCTTGCCGCGAGACCTGCCAACCCTGCAGCGCTGGGCCGCCGGGGCATCGCACTTGCTGCTCTATGGCCTGATGCTGGCCATGCCGCTACTGGGCTGGGCCATGCTGTCGGCTGGTGACTACCCTCGCCCGCTGGGCTTGCCCGCCATCGCCCCGCACAACCTGCAACTGTATGCCGTGTTGCGCCTGGCACACGGCTGGGCCGGCTACCTGCTGTTCGCCACAGTGCTGGTGCATGTGGGTGCAGCCTTGATGCACGCGTGGGTGCGCCGTGACGGCGTGTTGCGTAGCATGTGGCCTGGCCCCCTGCGCCGCAGCGAATGACCTGCAGCAGCCCGGGGCATTCGACAATCAATAATCGTTCTTAATAAGATCGGCTTTCTACTTGCCTTACTGCCCTGGACTGCCCAATGAACGTCGCAAAGGATCCTGCAACCCTGAAACCTGCCAGCACCCTGGACTTGCGTCCGCTGCTGCTGGCCAACATGGCCTGTACCATGTCGATGATGGCCTTCGTCGCCCTGATCGGCCCGATTGCCCGCCAACTCGGCATGGCCACCTGGCAGGCCGGCGCTGCCGTGACGGTGGCCGGCGTAGTCTGGGTGCTGCTGGCCCGGCCCTGGGGCCGTGCGGCAGATCGCCTGGGCCGGCGACGTATCCTGTTGCTGGGGACCGCCGGCTTCACCCTGGCTTACTGGCTGTTATGCCTGTTTGTCGAGGGCGCGCTGCGCTGGCTGCCGGGCGCGACCGCAGCGTTCATCGGACTGATGGTCGCACGCGGCTGCATCGGCGCCTTCTATGCTGCAATCCCGGTAGGCTGCAACGCGCTGATCGCCGACCATGTCGAGCCGCAGCGGCGTGCCCGGGCCATGGCTTCGCTGGGGGCGGCCAACGCGGTCGGCCTGGTAGTAGGGCCGGCACTGGCGGCGCTACTGGCGCGGCACAGCCTGAGCCTGCCTTTCCATATCATGTCGCTGCTGCCGGCCAGTGCCTTTCTCGTGCTGCTGTTCACCCTCAAGCCGCAGGCGCTACCCCACAACCATGCCCCAAGCCCGGTGCGTTTGAACGACCCACGCCTGCGCCGGCCCTTGCTGGTAGCGTTCAGTGCCATGCTCAGTGTTACCGTGTCGCAGATCATTGTCGGCTTCTTTGCCCTGGACCGCCTGCACCTCGGCCCGACAGAAGCTGCCCAGGCCGCCGGTATCGCTTTGACCACGATGGGCGTGGCACTGATGCTGTCACAGGTACTGCTGCGCAAACTGGAATGGCCGCCACTGAAAATGATCCGGGTAGGCGCTACGGTTTCGGCCCTGGGCTTTGCCTGCGGCGCGCTCGCGACCACCGCACCCTGGCTATGGGGCTGCTACTTCGTCGCGGCTGCAGGCATGGGCTTTGTCTTCCCGTCGTTTTCAGCGCTGGCGGCCAACGCCATGCACGCCTCCGAGCAAGGTGCCACAGCCGGTTCCATTGGTGCGGCCCAAGGCATGGGCGCGGTGATCGGTCCAATGGCCGGCACCCTGGTCTATGCCCTCGATCCGCGCCTGCCATTTCTGGCCGTGGCCGCGCTGTTGCTGCTGGTCGGGCTATGGCCGATGCCGCGCGACCAGCGTGCCTGAGAAGCACAGCGCGCAAGCGTGCAGAGTGTGTTTTAATGCGCATCGCTCATTATTTTTTACACCTCTGATTACAAGGCGGCTATGGACACGGGGACGCGACTCAAACTGGTGCGTGAACGCAACAACCTCTCCCAACGGGAACTGGCCCGCCGCAGCGGGCTGACCAATTCGACGATCTCGCAGATCGAGCAGAATCGCGTCAGCCCTTCGGTCAGCTCCCTGAAAAAACTGCTCGAAGGCATTCCCATGAGCCTGGCGGAGTTCTTCAGCTTCGACGAGCCGGTGCGAGAAGAGCGCTTTGTGTTCCGTGGCGGCGAGCAGCCCGATCTGGGCCGTAACGGCCTGCGCATGCTGCTGGTCGGCGCCAGTGTCGAGGGCCGGCAGATGCGCATGCTGCGCGAGCTGTACGCACCGGGTGCGGATTCCGGCGAGCCGATCGTGCATGCCGAAGGCGAAGAATGTGGCCTGGTCACCCGCGGCACCGTGGAGCTGTGGGTCGATGGCCAAGTCAGCGTGCTCAGCTCGGGCGACGGCTACTACATCCCCACTACCCTGCCGCACAGCTTCAAGAACATCGGCCCGGACGAGGCCGAGATCATCAGCGCCAACACACCGGCGAATTTCTGACCTTGACGCGCAGCGGTACGCTGAACACCCGAGCCATCTACCAGAGCCTGCGCAACGCGGCCCTTGGCGTGCATCACCTTGAGGTGAGAGCACGCCGCGATGGCGGTTTGGTCGATATCGACATCCAGGGTTGGCAAATGACGCTGGCCCTCGATGCCGAAGGCCTGGCGCATTGCATCAGTTGCCAATCCCCTGACGGCCAGCATGCCGGGACCGAGGACTGGCAGCGCTACGGCACCAACCCGGTCGACCTGCTCAGCCTGTGGGAACGCACTCAGCTCGAGAAGCTGCTGGCCCGCTGACTTAACGCCTCCTCGACAAAGTCCAGGCGGTCCTGCCCAAAGAACATTGCCTCACCGACAAAGCAGGTCGGCGCGCCAAACACGCCGCGTTCGACTGCCACCTCGGTCGCCTGCTTGAGCGCTGCTTTCACTTCAGGGTCAGCCGCCAGCGCGTGAAACGCCTGCGGGTCGAACCCTGCCTGGCTCAGTGTTTCGTCCAGAACGGCGCTATCGCTCAGGTTGCAACGCTGCACCCACAGCCCATTGAACAGCACCGACAGCAACGCCTCCAACCGCTCTGGCGAGCGCAACTGGGTGCCCATCACCCCACGCATCAAGGCTAAGGTATTGACCGGAAACCCCGGCGGCAGCCCGAACGGTACCCCGTAGCGCGCGGCAAAGCGTGCCAGGTCGGTGAACATGTAGCGCCCCTTGGCCGGGACCATGGCCGGCGAAGCATTGCCGGTAGCCTGGAACACCCCGCCCAGCAGCATGGGCCGGTAATGCAGCGTGGCACCCTGGCGGGCACACAGGCTTGGCAGTTGGGTCCAGGCCAGGTAGCTGGCCGGGCTGCCCAGGTCAAAAAAGAAATCGACAGTCTTGTGCATGGTTACGGTCCTTGCGTGGTGAGAGGGGCTTACCAGCGTTCCATCCAGGGGCGCAGGTCCAGTTCGAACGTCCAGGCGTCCCGGGGCTGGGCGTGCAGGAACCAGTAGCTGTCGGCAATGTGCGCCGGGGCGAGGATGCCGTCCTGGTCCTTGAGGGCATAGCGCTCGGGGAAGCTGTCGCGGATGAAGGCGGTGTCGATGGCCCCGTCCACCACCACATGCGCGACATGGATATTCCGTGGCCCCAACTCTCGCGCCATACTCTGGGCCAGGGCGCGTAAGCCGTGCTTGGCCCCGGCGAAAGCCGCGAAACCTGCCGCACCCCGGGTGCCAGCGGTGGCGCCGGTGAACAGGATGGTGCCGCGCTCACGCTGGACCATGCGCCGGGCAACCGCCTGAGCGGTAAGAAAGCCAGCGAAGCAGGCCATTTCCCAGATCTTGAAGTACTTGCGCGGGGTTTCCTCAAGGATGCTGCAGGGCACATTGGCGCCGATATTGAAAACAAACGCCTCGATCGGGCCGATATCGCGCTCGATAGTATCGACCAGCGCTGCCACCTCCTCCTCCTTGCGCGCATCGGAGCCAAAACCATGGGCCTGGCCGCCAGCGGCGCGGATTTCCTCCAGCAGCGGTTGCAGCTTTTCTGCCTGCCGCCGCGTCACGCAGGCAATGTAGCCCTCCCGGGCAAAGCGCTTGGCAATCTCGCCACCGGTAGCGTCGCCCGCACCGATCACCAGCACTACTTTTTGTTGTTCTGACATGCCCGCCTCCATTGGTGAATGATCGTTTAGTAAACGAACGCTATGTTATGATCCCCGTCATCGTCAAGCCCGCCTGCAGAGGCAAGTGAATGCGTTATTCCAACGAACACAAGCAGCAAACCCGCGAACGTTTGCTGAGCAGCAGCGGTGCGCTGGCCAAGCGTGGGGGCTTTTCCAGCACTGGCGTCGCCGGGCTGATGAAGGCAATTGGCCTGACCGGCGGCGCCTTTTACAACCACTTCCCTTCCAAGGATGACCTGTTTACCGAGGTGGTACGCCAGGAGCTGCACAACAGCCCGCTGGCCCGCCTGGCCACTCAAGGCGCCAGCCGCGAGCGCCTGGGCCGCTGCCTGCAGCAGTACCTGAGCCTGGCCCACCTGCACAATGCCGAAAGCGGCTGCCCGCTGCCGCCGCTGGGTGTGGAAATCGCCCGGGCCGCAGCACCGGTGCGCGAAGAGGCCGAGCACTGGCTGGTCGACCTGCACCAGGCCTGGAGCGCAACGCTGGAGGATGATCAACTGGCCTGGGTGCTGATCAGCCAGTGCGTAGGTGCATTGATGGTCGGCCGCATGCTGGCCACTGAACATGTGCAGTCGCAAGTGCTGGACGCAAGCCGCCAGTTTGTCGAAAAGGCCCTGCATGAAGTGGATTAGCCTGCTCCTGGGCCTGACGCTGGCGCTGCCCGCGCTTGCCGAACAAGCCTGCCCACCCGGGCAGTATCAAGTGTGCCTGATGGGCTGTTTTTGTGCGCCGATAGACCCTGGTCAAGCGGGCCAGATTCTAAAGGATGTGGAGGTCATGGCCTCATCCAGCCTGACGTTCGCCTTGCGCCAGGCCAGGGATGAGGCCACCGCCAGCGGCGTCGAGCCGATCCCGCTGCATATCCGTGCGCAACTCGAACCCTGGTACGACTTTGCCGTGCTCGATGCGGCGCGCTTCCGGGTGGGTGACGAACAGCAAATGAGCGCGGCCAACGCGCTGCTGCAGAACCCCGACGTGAACGCCGTGACGCTGATCGACACGATCATCTTCCGCCGGGCCGGCGATGCCGAGGACAATGTGGCCCTGTGGGCGCACGAGTTCAAGCATGTACAGCAGTATCAGGAGCTGGGTGTGGAGGAATTTGCCCGACGCTATACGCGCAACTATGACGATCTGGAGGGGCCGGCCTACAAGATCGAGGCCGAAGTCGGCAAGGCGCTGCGCGAACGCGCTTCGGGGCAGGCCCGCTGATATCAGTTACTACGCGATCTCTGGAGCGGCCTTGTGTCGCGATGGGCTGCAAAGCAGCCCCCATTTCAGTATCGCTGCGGATATCGCCGGGGCTGCCTTGCAGCCCATCGCGACACAAGGCCACTCCTACAGGGGACCGCGCATGCGCTCAGGACGCCGCCGAAGCCTCTTCAGCGTCCTGCTCACGGCTGGCATAACGCTGCGCCAGCACCGCGCAGACCATCAGCTGGATCTGGTGGAACAGCATCAGCGGCAGGATCATCGCGCCAATACCGCTGCCCACGAACAACACCTGGGCCATGGGCACGCCCGTAGCCAGGCTCTTCTTGGAGCCGGCAAACAAAATGGTGATGCGGTCCTCAAGGTCGAAGCCCAATGCCTTGCCAAGCACGCGGGTGCCAAACAGCACCACCGCCAGCAGGATCCCGCACACGACGAACAACCCGGCCAGGTGCTGCGGCGATACCGTGTGCCACAAGCCCGTGACCACGGCTTCGCTGAAGGCGGTATACACCACCAGCAGGATCGAACCCTGGTCCACCACCTTGAGCCAGCGCGCATTGCGCTTGACCCAGGCGCCGATCCAGCGCCGCGCAATCTGCCCGGCAACGAACGGTACCAGCAGTTGCAGGGTGATCTTCAGCACGGCATCCAGGCCAGAACCGGTGTCGCCACTGGCGCCCAGCAACATCATCACCAGCAAGGGGGTCAGGAAGATGCCCAGCAGGCTGGATGCCGCCGCGCTGCAAATGGCTGCTGGCACGTTACCGCGGGCCAGCGAGGTGAAGGCGATGGCCGACTGCACCGTGGCCGGCAAGGCGCACAGGTAGAGCACGCCCAGGTACAACTCGTTACCCACCAGCGGCACGAACAGCGGCTTGAACGCCAGGCCAAGCAGCGGGAACATCACGAATGTGCAAGAGAACACCAGCAGGTGCAGGCGCCAGTGCCCGGCGCCGGCAATGATCGCCTCACGCGACAGCTTGGCGCCATGCAGGAAGAACAGCAGGCCGATGGCCAGGTTGGTCAGCCAGCCGAAATACACCGCACCGTCGCCCGAGCAAGGCAGCACGGTGGCGATCAGGACCACCCCGAGCAAGGCCAGGGTGAAATTATCGAATAACATGCGCAAATACTTCATCACAGTGTCCGTCTTGTCATTGTGCAAGGGCAGACGATAAGGTCTACGGCTTTTCGCCGCTAACGCCGGAACCCCCATCGGTATCGCTCAACGGACACGTTCCGCAAAAGGACCCGCTCATGCCCCTCTCCCGCCCGGCCGCGCTAGCGGCTGTCATCGCACTGGTTCTGGGCCACACCGGCGCCCAGGCCGACGACCAGTTGCAAGCCAAGGTCGACCAGATCATCCGCCCGTTGATGCAGGAGCAAGGTATCAGCGGGATGGCCGTGGCGATCTACGCCCGCGACCATGCGCACTATTTCAGCTATGGCGTGGCCAGCAAGGCCGACAATGTGCCCGTCAGCCGAGACACGCTGTTCGAGATCGGGTCGCTGAGCAAGACCTACACCGCCACCTTGGCCGCGCTGGCCAGCGCCGAGGGCAAGCTGGACCTTGACGCCCCGGCCAAGCGCTACCATCCGGCACTGGCGGGGGCGCCCATCGGTGATGCGACGGTGCTGGAACTGGGCGCCTACAGTGCCGACTGCCTGCCCTTGCAGTTCCCCGATGCGGTGCAGACACCGCAGCAAGTCGTCGATTTCTTCCGCCACTGGCAACCCCATGCCGAACCCGGCACCCAGCGCTGCTATTCGAACCCCAGCCTTGGCCTGTTCGGTGACCTGGCCGCCCGCGCGCAGCATCAACCGTTTTCTACACTGATGACCGAGGGCCTGCTGGCTAAAATGGGCCTGAAAAACACCTACCTGCACGTCCCGGCCAGTGCTCAGGGGCTTTATGCCCAAGGTTACGACGCCGCCGACAAACCGGTGCGCGTCGGCCCCGGCCCGTACGCCGACGAGGCCTACGGCATCAAGACCAGCGCCAGCGACCTGCTGCAGTACGTGCGGCTGCACATGCAGCCGCAGGGCCTGCCACCGGCACTTGCAAAAGCAACCGCCATTACCGGGCAGGGCTACTTCCAGGTCGGCAGCATGACCCAGGGCCTGGGCTGGGAACGTTATCCCTACCCGGTCACGCTGGGTACCCTGGTAGACGGCAACAGCGCGCGGATGATCCGTGAACCGCATGCGACCACGCGCTTGCAACCGGCCCTGCCGCCGCTGCCAGCGGCCTGGTACAACAAGACCGGTGCAACCAACGGTTTCGGTGCATACGCCGCTTTTGTGCCCAGTGAAAAGCTGGCAGTGGTGTTGCTGGCGAATCGAAATTACCCGAACGAAGAGCGGGTTCGCGCAGCCTTCAAGATACTGTCCGGGCTGTAGTACGAGCAGCGATTGTCGAACAAAACGACAGAAATGTAGTGGGTAAAAAAATTCACTACAAAACCATTGACGCCGCTCATCGCCCTTGTGCATGATGAAGCCGTCTCCCTGATCGGGAGCGGTGGCAAGGGTGTTCCAGACGGCTTGCGCGGTAACGCAGGCCGTCCGTGGAGAGGGAACTGTCCAAAAGGCAGCGTGAGAAAGCCCCTGTTGCGATGCTGCTGTAGCAGCGTTGGTAGTGCGCTACACCGTGTTAGCGCCAACTGTGAAAATCACCTACGAATGGGTAATGGGGGCTTTATGATGAACTTGAACAACAATCCGACTATCGATCAACTGGCGCAGCTGTTCGCCGTACGCAAGGACAGCCTTGACGATCACTTGCTGTGGGTCAGCCAAACCGGTGAGGTGCGGCTCGACCGCCTGCCACCGAACACGATCGAAGATGAATTTGAAGAGCACCTGCCCAGCATGCGTGCCCGCTTCAAGGTCTACCGCCGTGGCCAAGGCTACGTCGGCAAGAAGGCCGCCGCCGACACCGAGTTCGTTGGCCGCGTCCTGCAGACCCTGCAACAAGAATGGCCAGCCGCCCGTGAGCGGCAGGCAGTCAAGGTGATCGAACCGCTCAACTGAGGGTTCTCACCCTTAACCAAGCCCGGCCCGCATAGGCCGGGCTTTTTCATGCCTGGCGCCGCTGGCGGCGGCTTTGCGGCAATGGCAAGGCCCCGGTAGCCATCGCACGGGCACGGTCCACACCCCATACCAGGGCGCGGGTCATGGTCTCCCCTGGCCGCGCAGGGTAGTACTCCTCCAGCAATGCCCGCCCATCCCCGGCATACAACCCCAAAAACAGCTGAGTCGCCCCCAGACGTGACAACCGCACCTGCACATCCAGCGTGGTGCCGTCACTGAGGACTTCGTCGTGGCTGCGGCTGTGCAACTGGGCGTCGGCCCACTGCCAATAAGTCTGTTCCCTGACGCGCATGAGCATTCAATCCTCCGTTGCTGGAATGCCCCGACAGAAAACCACAACCTCACCCAGCCGGCGAGCGCAACCCGGCAATGCCATGAGGCGGATCAATAAAGCGCAATAAAAACCCCGCCATTGGGCGGGGTTATGTACTGGGGCGGGATCACTTCTTCAGCGGAACCCGCGGCATGAAGCGGCCTTTTTTACTGCGCTGCAAATGTGCAGGCTGGAGCTGTTCGGAATCATCCAGCGTCATGTGGGCGAACCCCAGGCGGAAGGCCGCCTGGCCGCAACGCACTTGGCTGTTGATCGGGAACGCATCGTTCAGGTCTTCGAAAAAGGATTCGCTCATGCCCTGTCTCCCTCCAGTGGCAGTCGCGCCGGCAACCAGAAGAGTCGCCCAGAAAACGCGGCCTGTGAAAAAGAGACTAGCTGGTCATTTGCGGACCGCCCGGACAAGAGCCTTGCAGCCGACCAGTGGCAGACTGCTCTACTTCAGGCGCACCGCCGTGCCGGTGGCAAATACCACCACCATGCCACCCTGCACTGACGGCATGCTGATCTCGAAATCCACACCCACTACCGCGTCGGCGCGCAACTGCAGTGCCCGCGCCTTGAGTTCTTCGGTGGCCTGCTCGCGTGCTTCACGCAGGGCGCTTTCCAAGGTTTGCGAGCGGCCGCCAAAAAAGTCGCGAAAACGCGCAAAGAAATCGCGCACGAAATTGATGCCCTGCACCGATTCGGAGCTGACCACGCCCAGGTATTCGGCAATCGGGCGCCCTTCGAGCTGGCTGGTGGTGGAAATGATCATGAAAGCGCTCCGTAGGCCTGGATAAAGAGGCCGATTCTAACAGAGCGCCGAGCAGCCTATTTGCGCGGTTTACGCGCTGACTGCCCGCAACCTTTGCCCGATACGCGCGCCGAATACGTTCACCAGCAACCCCGCCATCACCAGCAAGGCGCCCCAGCCCTGGATGGCGGTCAGGCGTTCGCCCAGCAACAGTGCCGACGAACTCAAGCCAATCACGGGTACCAGCAGCGAGAACGGTGCCACCTTGCCGGCCGGGTGGCGCGACAGCAGCTTGCTCCACAGGCTGTAGCCGAGCATGGTGGCGACAAAGGCCAGGTACACCAGGGCCAGCACCGAGCTCCAGCTGATGTTGGCCAGTGCATGGCCGATCCGCTCCGGCCCTTCCAGCCGCCAGGACAACGCCAGGAACGGCAGTGGCGGTATCAGCCCGCCCCAGATCACCAACGCCACCAGGTCAACCGAGCCAAAACGCCGGGTGATGATGTTGCCCATGCCCCACATGGCACCAGCGCACAAGGTCAGTACCAGTGCCAGCAGGGGCACATGGCCGCCATCTTCGCTGCCAATCAACGCCAGGCCGCTGGCCGCTACCAGCAGCCCCAGCACACTGGCCACGCGCAGCCGTTCACCGAGAAACAGCGCGGCAAAACCCAGGGTAAAGAATGCCTGAGACTGCAGGATCAACGAGGCCAGCCCAGGCGGCATGCCGCTGTACATGGCCTGGAACAGGAAGGCAAACTGACCCAGCGAAATCGTCGCGCCGTAGGCGATCAACCAGCGCCAGGGCAGTTTCGGCCGCTTGACCAGCAAGATTGCCGGAAACGCCACCAACAAGAAGCGCAGCGCCCCCAGCAACATCGGCGGCAAGCCATCGAGGCCTACCTTGATGACCACGAAGTTGACTCCCCAGGCGACGATCACCACCAGGGCGATGAGCAGGTCCTTAAGCGGCATGCAGCGTCCTTCCTCAAGCTTTATATACATATTTCGTTACAGCATAAGACGATTCCCTCAAATGGGACCATTACAGTTGCGCCCAAGGGTTGCGCAACAGTGACTGTTCCTGGCCGCCTGGACGGCGCTCAATCCTGATAACCAGGCGCTACCCGCTCCAGCATCCGCAACAATGCCGCCCACGCAAGCTGTAGCGCATCCGGGTCGGTCAGCTCACCCTGCTTCAACCCCCTCCCCGGCGCGTTGAACTGCCGCTCGGTATGCGCGCACACTTCAGCCGGCGGCAGTATCACTTGCCCGGCACTCTGCGCTGCCAACTGGATCTCACAGGCCTTCTCCAGGTAGTACATGCGGAGGAATGCTTCGGCCACGCTACCCCCGGTGGCCAGCAGGCCATGGTTGCGCAGGATCATCACGGGCTTGTCGCCCAGGTCGGCCACCAACCGCTGCTGCTCGTCCATATCCAGCGCGATACCTTCAAAGGCGTGGTAAGCCACTAGGCCGTAAAACTCCATGGACATCTGGTTGACCGGCAGCAGCCCGCACTCCAGCGCAGCCACCGCGCAACCTGCACGGGTGTGGGTGTGCAGCACGCAGTGGGCGTCCTCGCGGGCGGCATGAATGGCGCTGTGAATGACGAAGCCAGCCGGGTTGACCGGGTGCGGCGAAGGTTCGACCGGCCTCCCCTGCAGGTCGATCTTCACCAGGCTGGAGGCCGTGATTTCGTCGAACAGCAGGCCGTACGGGTTGATCAGGAAGTGATGCTCCGGCCCTGGCAGGCGCAGGGATATGTGGGTGAAGATCAGGTCGCTCATGCGAAAATGCGCGATCAGCCGATAACAGGCGGCGAGTTCCTGGCGCAGGCGCTGCTCGGTAGCGTTCATGGTCGTTATCTCTGTAGATGAAGTGGCCTGAAACTACTTGCTCGCCCAAGCATTGAAGCGCTGTTCCAGCTCTTCGCCATGGTCGACCCAGAATTCCACATTCATCGCCAGCGCCCCTTGCAGGTTCTGCGGCGCCGTGGGTACCCATCTGGCCAAGGCCGGGTCCAGCCTGGCAGCTGCCTGGGTATTGGTCGGCCCATAGGGAATCTGCTGCACATAGCGCACCTGGGTATCAGGCTGGTTGGCATAGGCAATCAATCGCTTGGCCTGGTCGACATGCCGCGAGCCTTTGATGATGGCCCAGTAGTCCATGCCATACAGGCTCCCAGGCCATACCACGGCCAGCGGGCTACCTTGTTGCGCCGCCACGGCGATGCGCCCGCTGTAGGTCGAAGTCATTACCACATCACCTGCAGCCAGCCACTGCGCAGGCTGGGCGCCGGCGTCCCACCACTGGATATAGGGCTTGAGTTCGCTGAGCTTGGCGAACGCACGCTCAACCCCGGCCGGCGTCGACAGCACCTTGTAGACGTCCTCCACCTTCACCCCATCGGCCAGCAGCGCGAACTCCAGGTTGTACACCGCACGCTTGCGCAGGCCCCGCTTGCCCGGGTACTTGTTCACGTCCCAGAAGTCGGCCCACGAGGTCGGTGCCTCAGCCAGCTTGTTGCGGTCGTAGGCGATGGCCACGCTCCACACCAGCGCAGCCGAACCGCAGTCTTGAGCTGCGTCGGGGATCAGCTCGGCGCCATGGCCCAGGCGCTGCCAGTCAAGGTGTTCGTAGACCCCCTCTTCACAGCCGCGCATCAAGTCCGGCCCCTCGATCTGCACCACGTCCCAATCGACGTTGCCGGTGTCGGCCATCACCTGGATCCGCGCCATCTCGCCGTTGTATTCGCTCTGGATCAGCTTGCTGCCATCCTGGGCACTGAAGGGCTTGAAGATGGCCTCATCCTGGGCCTTCTGACCGGCGCCGCCATAGCCCACCACGACCATCTGCGACGCGGCATGCGCGCTGCCCAGGCCAAGGGCAAGCAACGTTGCGCATAGGCCAGGAACACGGGGTATTAACTGCATCTTAGCTTCCTCCTGCCGGTGCCCTAGGGCCCGTTTTCTTGTTGTTGTGAGGTCACACCCTCGCGGTGAGGGTGATCAAAACCTAGTCGCGCACAAGTAAAGAAACAAGTTGATTTTTTACTGGCGCTACACTTTCATAAACAAAACAAGAACAACACCGCACCGGAGCCGCCTGTATGCAGACCGCCTTCCCTCACCTGTTCGAAGCCTTGCAGCTGCGCGGCAAACGCTTGAAGAACCGCATCATGTCCACCGGCCATGACACCTGCCTGCCCACCGACAACCTGGTCAACGACAAGCTGATCGCCTACCAGCGCGACCGCGCAGCCGGTGGCGTCGGCCTGATCGTGCTGCAGGTTGCGGGGGTACATGACAGCGCCCGCTACACCTCGCATGTGCTGATGGCCACCGACGATGCCTGCATCGACGGCTACCGGCAGCTTGCCGAGGCCTGCCATGCACACGGCACCGTGGTTCTGTCGCAACTGTTTCACCCCGGGCGGGAAATCATGGAGTCGGCGGACGGCCTGCTGGCGGTTGCCTACTCCGCGTCTTCGGTGCCCAACGAACGCTTCCGGGTGATGCCACGTGCACTGGACCAGCCGATGATCGACGAAATTGTCCAGGGCTATGCCAGTGCGGCCCGGCGCCTGCACCAGGCCGGGCTGGATGGCGTCGAGGTGGTGGCCAGCCATGGCTACCTGCCCGCGCAGTTCCTCAATCCGCGGGTAAACCTGCGCAGCGACGGGTACAACGGCAGCCTGGAACAGCGCCTGAGGTTCCTGCGTGAAGTGCTGGCCGCCGTGCGCGCCGCCACCGACGAGCAATTCATCATCGGCCTGCGCATAAGCGCCGACGAGCGCGACAGCCAAGGGCTGAGCGAAGATGAGTCGCTGGCCGCTGCGGTTGCCCTGCAGGGCCAGCTCGACTACCTGCACATCGTCGCTGGCACTTCGGCGTCCCTGGGCGGCGCCGTGCACATCGTCCCGCCTATGGCCATCGAGGCGGCTTACCTGGCCCGAGAAGCAGGAACCTTCAAGCAGCAACTGGACATTCCGTTGTTCGTTACCGGGCGCATCAACCAGCCCCAGGAAGCCGAACTGATCCTGGCCCGCGGCCAGGCGGATGTCTGCGGCATGACCCGTGCACTGATCTGCGACCCGCTGATGCCGAGCAAGACCGAACGCGGCCAGGTCGAAGATGTACGCGCCTGCATTGCCTGCAACCAGGCCTGCATCGGCCACTTTCATCGTGGCTTGGCCATCTCCTGCATCCAGCGGCCAGAAACCGGCCGCGAATTGCATTACGGGCAGCTGACGCCCACCACCACGCCCAAACGTATCCTCGTCGCCGGTGGCGGCCCGGCCGGCATGAAGGCCGCCGCCGTGGCCGCCGCCCGTGGGCACCAGGTAACGCTGTACGAAGCCGGCCCGCAGCTCGGTGGCCAGGTGCTGCTGGCCCAATTGCTACCGCGGCGCAGCGAGTTCGGCGGGGCCAGCACCAACCTGCAACGGGAAATGGCCCTGGCCGGCGTGGAAGTCGTTCGCAACACCCGGGTGGACCGTGCCCTGGTCGAGCGCGAGCGCCCCGACCTGGTCATTGCCGCCACTGGCGCTACCCCCTACTGGCCGTCGTTCGAGCGCACGGGTGAACTGCAGGTGGTGGATGCCTGGCAGGTGCTGCGCAATGAAATGAAGCTGGGGCGTTCGGTGCTGGTGATCGACTGGCGCTGCGACTGGATCGGCCCTGGCATCGCCGAACGCCTGGTGCGCGAGGGGCACCAGGTGCAGTTGGCAGTCAACGGTACCCATTGCGGCGAGAACCTGCCGCTGTACGTGCGCGACCAACTAGCCGGCGAGCTGCATCGCCTGGGCATCCCCATCACCCCTTATGCGCGCTTGTATGGCAGCGACGACAACACGGTGTACCTGCAGCACACCGCCAGCGGCGAACCGATGATCTTCGAGGGCATCGACACCCTGGTGCTGTCCATGGGCCATCATCCGGAAGACAGCCTGGCCAGCGAGCTGACCGGCCTGGTAGAAGTGCGGCGCGTTGGCGACTGCCTGGCACCACGTACCGCGGAAGAAGCGATTCACGACGGCTTGACGGTTGCCTGGTCGCTCTGAAGCTGTACATACTGCGGCTTTTGCGATGGACCGACGTGCATGAGCCAACTCCCCCAGCCCCCCGCCAGCGAAGCCGGGGGCGCCGCGCCGCAGTTCCTGGGCACCCGCATCCGCGGCCTGCGCAAGCGCCGCGGCATGACCCTGGCGGAGCTGGCCGCGCACAGTGAACTGACCGCCGGCTACATCAGCCAACTGGAGCGCAACCTTTCCTACCCGTCGATCCCGGCGCTGTTCAACATCGCCCGCAGCCTGGGTGTCACCATCCAGTGGTTCTTCGCCAGCGAAGCCACCACTGCACCAGAGGACCAGGGCTATGTGGTGCGCCGCAACAGCCGCCTGAGCGTGCACTATGAAGATGGCATCGTCGATCAGCTGCTCACCCCCCAGCCCAACCGCCAGCTGGAGATCCTGCACTCGCGCTTCCCCCCAGGCACCTACAGCCAGCAAAGCTACAGCCATGAAGGCGAAGAAGCCGGCTACATCCTGAGTGGCAGCTTCGAGCTTTGGGTGGGCGAACGGTACTTCCAGCTGGGTGAAGGCGACAGTTTCAGCTTCTCCAGCCAGGAGCCCCACCGCTACGGCAACCCCGGCGAGGTGGATGCCGTGGTGATCTGGGTGATCACGCCGCCAACATTCTGAAGCACTCCTGCCGGCGTTCGTAACACCGTTGACCTGCAATACGGTCTACCTTGTCCACCGAACTTGAAAAGGAGCACAACCATGAAGCAGATCCTGATCATTGGCGCGGGCTTTGCCGGCCTGTGGAGCGCACTCAGCGCCATCCGCCAGCTTTACCTCAACGGTAGCAAGGACGTCGAGGTCACCTTGCTCGCCCCCCAGGCCGAACTGCATGTGCGCCCGCGCTTCTACGAGCCCAACGTTCACACCATGGCCGCGCCGCTGCAGGACCTGCTCGATGCCGTTAACGTTCGCTTCGTGCAAGGCACGGCATTCCACATTGATGAAGCGGCCCGCCGGGTCAGCTACCGTACCCGCAGCGGCACCCAGTGCGCCCTGCCCTACGACCGCCTTATCATGGCCTGCGGCAGTGTGCTCAACCGGCCTGACATGGTCGGTATCGAGCACGTTTTCGACGTCGACAAGATCGACAGCGCTGCGCGGCTGGAAACCCATCTCAAGTCGCTGGCCAGCCTGCCCGACACGCCGGCGCGCAATACCGTGGTGGTGGCCGGTGGCGGTTTTACAGGTATCGAGACGGCCACCGAACTGCCGGCACGGCTTCGGGAAATCCTCGGTGAGGACGCAGCCTTGCGTGTGCTAGTCATCGACCGCGGCGCCCGGATGGGTGCTGCGTTGGGAGACGGCATCCGCCCGGCCATCGAACAGGCTTGCGAGGCGCTGGGGGTGGAGTGGGTGTGCGGTGCCACAGTCGCTTCGGTTGACCTGGCCGGTGTGTTGCTGGACAACGGCCAGCGCATCGACGCCAATACCGTGGTGTGGACGGTGGGCTTCAAGGCCAACCCGCTCACCGAACAGATCACCGGCGAGCGTGACCGCCTGGGGCGCCTGCACGTGGATGGCAACCTGAAGGTCAAGGGCAATGATGCGGTATACGCAGCCGGCGATGTGGCCTATGCCGCCTGTGACGAGCTAGGCAATTACGCAGTGATGTCCTGCCAGCATGCGATTCCGCTGGGGCGCCATGCAGGCAACAATGCCGCTGCCGAGCTGATTGACGTGGCACCCATGACCTACAGCCAGCCCAAGTACGTGACGTGCCTGGACCTGGGCGCCTGGGGCGCGGTGTATACCGAGGGGTGGGAGCGTGCGGTGTCGCCACCGGAGGACAAGGCCGAGGCCAAGGTGCTGAAGGCGCAGATCAATACACAGTGGATCTACCCGCCAGCGGCCGATCGGGCAGTGGCACTGGCGGCTGCCGACCCCACCATCCCGGTGGCCTGAAACGGCCTCATCGCCGGCAAGCCAGCCCCCACAAGTACTGGGTGGGAGCTGGCTTGCCTGCGATGAGGCCATGACAGGCCAGCTAATGAGGATCAGGCAGCAGCAAACAGCTCGTTGGCAATCTGCGCCTGGGCAGCATCAATCGCCTGGCTGCGGTGTTCCGGGCCATAAGCCAGGCCATGAGCGCGGACGATTTCCAGGTCGGTCACACCAATAAAGCCCAGGAACACTTTCAGGAAGTCTTCATGCCCGGCGCCAGTCGGCTGGCCAGCGTGCAGGCCACCGGCGGTGGACACCAGCACCACTTTCTTGTTGCCGCACAGGCCTTCCGGGCCCGCTTCGGTGTAGCGGAAGGTCTTGCCGGCAACAGCAACGCGGTCGATCCAGGCCTTGAGCTGGGTCGGCACGGTGAAGTTGTACATCGGCGCACCAATCACCACGGCATCAGCGGCCAGGAACTCTTCCAGGGTTTCCGCGCTCAGCTTGGCTTCGAACGCCTGGGCTGCATCGCGCACATCCTCAGGGGTACCTGCGGCCACCAGGGTGGCGGCAGAGAAGTGGGCGATGGCGTCGGCGGCCAGGTCGCGATACACCACTTCCACGCTCGGATCAGCGGCTTTCCAGGCTTCGACCACTTCACGGCTCAGTTGGCGGGAGGCGGAATTGTCGCCCAGGATGCTCGAATCGATGTGCAACAGTTTCATGGGACTCTCCTGTGATTGAAGACCGCAGCGTTGGGCGATCACGATGTAGAGAATCCTACCGGGATGAGTAATGGCTGATAAGCCGGCAAAAATGCGCTAGTTTGTCCCACATATGGAACAGTGAGACATTCCCATGCAAGACCTCAACGACCTTTTCTACTTTGCCCGAGTGGTCGAAGCCGGCGGTTTCGCTGCAGCCGGGCGCCAGCTGGGCATCCCCAAGTCGCGCCTGTCACGGCGCATTGCCGAACTGGAAGAACGCCTGGGCACCCGCCTGCTGCAACGCACCACACGGCAACTGAAACTCACGGCGGTGGGCGAACGCTACCTGCACCACTGCCAGGCCATGCTACTGGAGGCCGAAGCCGCCGATGAAGCCGTGGCCAGCATGAGCAGCGAGCCGCGCGGGCGCTTGCGGGTGTCTTGCCCGGTGGCGCTGGCGCATGCCTTTCTGCCGGATGTGATCAGCCGCTTTCTTGCCCAGTACCCGCTGGTGCAGCTGGACATGGTGCTGCTCAACCGCCGGGTCGACCTGATTTCCGAGGGCATCGACGTCGCGCTGCGCGTGCGGGACCTGGGTGATGAAGACCCGGCCCTGGTCACCCGCCGCCTGCGCCAGGCGCAGATGCAACTGGTGGCCGCGCCCGGTTTCGCCGACCACATCCGCGAGCCGGGTGAGCTGGCGTCATTGCCGGTACTGGGCGCCGCCGAGGCAGACCGGCTGGTGCACTTCCGCCTGTTCGGCCCCCAGGGCAAACAGCAGGAAATTGCCCTGGAGCCAAGGTTGGCCATCGATGATTTCGTAGTACGTAACGCTGCTGTACGGGCGGGACTGGGGTTCACCGCGCTGCCCAGCATGTTCTGCGAAGAGGAACTGGAACGCGGTGAACTGGTGCGCCTGCTGCCAGACTGGTCACTGCCAGGCGGCTACCTGCAGGCGGTGTACCCGCATCGGCGCGGTGTATTGCCCGCGGTGCGGGTATGGATCGATCACCTGGCGGCCTCATTCGAGGCCTGTGGAGAGCGGTATGTCTGACAGGAAGATGAGCGAAGCCCAGGTGGCAGCGTTTTGCCTGAGCCTGCCGGGTGCACGGGAAGACTACAAATGGGGCGGCATTCGGGTGTTTTCGGTGGCGGGCAACAAGATGTTCACGGTGCTGGACCTGGCAGGTGCGGGGCTGTCTTTCAAAGTGGCCGATGAGCTGTTTCTCGGCTACTGCGACCGCCCAGGGGTGCGGCCTGCGCCGTATCTGGCGCGGGCGCGGTGGATCAGCATGGCGCTGCCCTATCCCATGGGGCGTGATGAGCTGTGTGATTTGCTGCAGCGCTCGCACCAACTGGTGGTGCGGCGGTTGCCCAAGCGGTTGCAGGTGGGTTTGTTGATCTAGTCAGCCTGTACCGGCCTCTTCGCGGGCTTGCCCGCTCCCGCAGAGCCACCACAGTCTTGAAGACTGTACTGTACCTGTGGGAGCAGGCAAGCCCGCGAAGAGGCCAGTACAGGTAAACATCAATTGAAGGGCAGATAACGCCCTTCAAAAAATAGCCAGTCCGCCCAGAACACCTGATGCACCAGCACAATCCCCCAGAAAACCAACTGGTACGAAACCTTGCGGGTCTTGTGCCGAAACAGCTGCTGCGCCAGGAGCGCACCCGGCCAACCACCCAGCAATTCACTGGCATGCAGCACATTCTCTGGCGTGCGCCAGGCCCGCGTACGCGCCTGCTGTTTATCCTGCCAATACAGCAACAGGCTGATCAGGCTCATTGCCGGGTACAGCGCCAATGGCCACCAGGCTTGATCGTTCCAGGCCATGCGCACAGCACCCAGGCCAGGCAACAGGCAAAGCAGGCCCAACAGCAGCAGCTTCAGGCGCACATTGCGTACGCCTTCACGTTGCCCGCGCAACGCCTCAGCCATGAGCTGTGGACCAGTCAACCCAGCCGAACTGCCAGGTCGCCAGAATCAGCAGGCCGAAGACAATGCGATACCAGGCAAATGCCGCGTAGCTGTGGTTGGCGATGAACTTGAGCAGCGCACGCACAGCGATCATGGCGAAAATGAACGAAGTCACGAAGCCAATGGCAAACACCGGCAAGTCACTGGGCTGGAACAGGTCCCGGTACTTGTAGCCTGAGTACACCGCCGCACCGACCATGGTCGGCATCGCCAGGAAGAACGAGAACTCGGTCGCCGCCTTGCGCGACAGGCCGAACAGCAAGCCGCCGATGATGGTCGAGCCAGAGCGCGAAGTGCCCGGGATCATCGCCAGGCACTGGACAAAACCGATCTTCAGCGCATGGCTCCAACGCATGTCGTCCACATGGTCCACCTGCACGCTGTGTTCGCGACGCTCGGCCCAGAGCATGATGACCCCACCCACCACCAGCGCCGTCGCCACGGTGATGGGGTTGAACAGGTACTCGTGAATCAGGTCGGCGAACAGCACCCCCAAAACCACCGCCGGCATGAACGCCAACAGCAGATTGCCGGTAAAACGCCGTGCCTTGGGCTGGCTGGTCAGGCCGAATACCACTTCGAGAATCTTGCCGCGAAACTCCCACACCACTGCCAGGATCGCCGCCAGCTGGATAATGATGTTGAAAGCCATGGCCCGTTCGCCGCCAAAACCTATCAGGTCGGCGACGATAATCTGGTGCCCGGTACTGGAAATCGGCAGAAACTCCGTCAGCCCTTCAACCACGCCCAAGATGATTGCCTGGAAGGCAGTCCAAAAATCCATCATTCCCCCGGATGGAGCGCTGCTTGCTGCAGGCCCCTTGTTCTTGATTTGCTTGAAATTGCCGCACGCGGCCCGGCTGTTTTACAGCGACTGTTGGGCGCAACGCCAGTGGAAAAGTTCACGGCTGCTAAAGGTTTCATCTTGCGCGGCCGAAATCCTAGCAGAGCGCCTTTGCATTCGCTTTACGAGACCTGCTGCAGACTATAACTAAGATATCACTTAGCCATTAGTCGAGTGGGGCCCTGGCGCAAAGCATGCTTGGATGCACCTCAATAAAAAGAACAATGCGGGAGCTCGTGGATGAAGACTCTGAGATCGATGTCGATCAGCCGTCGGCTGTGGCTGATCCTGGTGGTGGCAGTGGCCATGCTGGTGGTGCTGGGCCTGCTGATGCTGCGCCAGATCCACGGTGACCTGTACCAGGCCAAGGCGGAGAAAACCCGCCACGTGGTGCAGACGGCGGCCGGTGTACTGGCCTATTACCAAGGGCTGGAAGCGGCCGGCACACTCAGCCGCGAAGCTGCCCAGCAGCAGGCGCTGCAAGTGGTGCGGGCTCTGCGCTACGACCACGACGACTACTTCTGGATCAACGACCTGGGGCCCAGGATGATCATGCATCCGGCCAACCCCAAGCTCGACGGCCAGGACCTCTCGGCCATTCGCGACCCTGACGGCTTTGCCGTGTTCAACGAGATGGTCGCACTGGCCCGCCTGCAGGACGCCGGGCCGGTCAACTACCGCTGGCCCAAGCCCGGCGCCAGCGAGCCAGTGGCCAAGACTTCCTACATACAGCTGTTCAAGCCCTGGGGCTGGATCATCGGGTCTGGCGTGTACATTGATGATGTGCAGGCCGAATTCGCCCGCCAGCTGCGCGACGCCTCACTGGTGGGCGTGGGCATCGCCCTGCTGATGGCGCTGGTGGTCTTGCTGATTGCCCGTAGCATCGCCCGGCCCTTGCAGGAGGCCGTGCAGGCCATGGGCAACATTGCCAGCGGCGAAAGCGACCTGACCCGGCGCCTGGACACCCACGGTCGTGACGAAATCACCCACCTGGGCGAGCACTTCAACCGCTTCAACGGCAAGCTGCAAGGTGTGGTCGGCCAGCTGCAGGGCGCCGCTCACGCATTGGCCCAATCCGCCGGGCATGTGGGTGACAATGCGGGTGCCGCACAACAGCACAGTGCCCAGCAATCGCTACAGATGGACCAAGTGGCCACCGCCGTGAACGAGGTGACGTACGCCGTGCAGGACGTGGCCAAGACCGCCGAACAGGCCGCCGGGGAAATGCGCACCGCGCAGCAGCAGGTAGCGCATGGTCAGCAAGCCATCCATGGCAGCCTGGCACAGATCGATCGGCTGTCGCTGACCATCGACCAGGCCGTGCAAGTGATCCGCGACCTGGCCGGGCACAGCACGCGCATCGGTGGCGTACTGGACGTTATCCGCTCCATCGCCGAGCAGACCAACCTGCTGGCGCTGAACGCAGCCATCGAGGCGGCACGGGCCGGGGAGCAAGGTCGCGGCTTTGCGGTGGTCGCAGATGAGGTGCGCCTGCTGGCCCAGCGCACAGCGCAGTCAACGGCCGAGATCCATACCATGATCGAGCACCTGCAAAGCCAGTCGGACGCGGCGGTCAAGGCCATCGACACCAGCAGCGAAGCCTCGCGCCAGACCGTCGAGCAAGCCCGCGAGGCCGGCGCCAGCCTGGATGCCATCAACCAGGTGCTGAACAATCTCACGGCCTTGAATGCATCCATTGCCAGTGCCACCTTGCAGCAGGCGCATGTGGTCGAAGAGATCAACCGAAACGTGCTGGATACCGCCGGGCTGTCCCAGCAAACCGCTGACGCGGCGCGCCAATCGAGTGATGCCGGGGTGGCGCTGGGGCAGTTGAGCGAGGAGCTGGAACAGTTGCTGCGGCAGTTCCGGGTCTAGCCTTTGGACATCGACGCGGCCTTTGTAAGAGCGGCCTTGCGCCGCGAAAGGGCCGCAGCGCGACCCCAGCAATCTATGTTTTGATGCCGAAATCCCGGGGCCGCTTTGCGGCCCTTTCCGACCGGTCCGGCGCCCCGGCAAGGCCGCTCCCACAATGTGCGCTACAACTTGGCCCAATGAGCCGCTACAATCTCGCCCCTTCCCCTAAGCCTCCAAGGATCGCCGATGACCGGCCTTGAACTCATCGCCGCCGTCCTCGGCGTTACCGCTGTCTGGCTAACGGTCAAGCAGAACGCCTGGTGCTGGCCGATCGGCCTGGTCATGGTGCTGATCTATGGCTGGCTGTTCTCCGAGGTAAAGCTGTATTCGGGCATGTTGCTGCAACTGGCCTACGCCATCCTGCAACTGTACGGCTGGTGGCAATGGAAGCGCCCCGGTCATGAGGAAGACGCCCGCCAGGTTTCCCGCCTGCAACGCCCGGCACTGCTCAGCGGCCTGGTCGCCGGGCTCCTGCTGAGCGCGGCGCTGGGCGCGGCCATGGCCAACTGGACCGATGCCGCCCTGCCCTGGCTGGACGCCACCCTCACCGGCTTCAGCCTGGTAGCGCAACTGTGGATGGCCCAGAAGCGCCTGCAATGCTGGCCGCTGTGGGTAGTGGTAGACATCGTCTATGTAGGCCAGTACCTGCACCAGCAGCTGTATTTCACCGCCGGCTTCTTCGTCGTGCTTACCCTGATTGCCGTGCGCGGCTGGCTGGAATGGCGCCGTGACCCGGCGTTGGTGCAGCCATGAGCGCAGAACAGGCCATGAAGGTACTGGTACTGTGCGGCCCCGAATCCAGCGGCAAGAGCTGGCTCAGTGGCGTGATTCAGGCGCATTTCGGCGGGGTGGTGGTAGCCGAGTACGTGCGGCACTTTATCGACCAGGAGTGCCGCGATACCTGCTACGCGGATATCCCCACCATCGCCCGGGGCCAACTGGCCTGGGAGGACCGGGCCCGCGAGCAGGCCCCACCGCTGCTCATCCTCGACACCCACCTGCTCAGCAACATGCTCTGGAGCCACGCCTTGTTCGATGACTGTCCGCCCTGGCTGGAACAGGCATTGCTGGCAAGACGTTACGACCTGCACCTGCTGCTCAGCCCGCAAGGTGTGGACTGGGTTGCCGACGGCCAGCGCAGCCAGCCCGATCTCAACGATCGCCAACGCTTTTTCGACGACAGCCTGGCCTGGCTGAAGCGGCATCATCAGGCACACCAGATACTTGAGGGCAATTGGCCGCAGCGCCAATTGCGGGCACTGCAGGCGGTTGCTATGCTGCTTAATATCGATGCGCCATCATGCCCTACCGAGTGTTAAGCCACTGAGACACACCAGTGGGGCAAAGCCCCCGAAAACGCGGGGGTTTCCCCCGCATCGGGGACAGTGTCAAGCCAGTGAAACACCCCTGCAAAAACCCTTCCAGTCAAAGCCACTGCTGGCTTGCCCGGCAATACCCACGGCTACCTGTATCAACCCTGAGACAGAATAAGCCGCAGATTCTCATCCATTTGCCTTAACCCGTTGATCTGGAAACGATTCTCAAAAGCGGCACACCTTCTGCTCTGTTGTTCGCATCGCTGAACAGGGCCAGCGCTCAAAGAAGGAGTCGCCGTCGTGAGGAAAAGTGACAAACGCCTCTATCACCTCGTACTGGTGGGTTGTGTATTGGGGTCACTGAGCCTGGCGGCCCAGGCGGACAACGGGATCATCATCATCAAGCGTGACGTGCAGGTGCGCAACGCGACGATCCCCCCCCTGATCCCTGACCCGAGCCCGACCACGGTCAACGCCAACCCTTCTGCCTACGTGCTCAAACAAACCAACGAGCTGAGCGATGGCGACTTCGCCAGCATCAGCAGCGGCGCCGGCATCAGCAACATGATCACCCAGCAGACCAACAACCTGGGCGGTAACCTCGGCAATCAGAACCAGCTGCCCAACCTGGCGGGTGGCCGGGGCACCGGTTCGGGCAACGGCATCTCGAATATGGTCAACTCAAGTGTTCAGCGCGGGCTTGCTCCGTTGCAGATCCTGACAGGCGGGGGCAAGTGAGATGAAGCACATGTTGCTGATTCTGGCCACCCTTTGCAGTGCGCCAGCCCTCGCCGATTCACTCGTTCCCGTCATCAATAACGCCAACATCGACAGCTCCGGCAGCCGATACCAGGGCAACCTCTCTGTCAACCAGGCGGCTGGCGACAAACAGCAACAGGTCAATGCGCGCGCCATCGCCGTGGGGCCTGAAGCGAACGCCAGCACGCAGATCCGGCAACGGCTGAACACGCCTGCCGACCCCGCGATGGATGCCCGCTCGACCATTCAGGGCAACGCCTTCAGCAACGGCAGTGGCGCACTGGGCGTCAACCAGAGCGCCGGGGCCAACACCCAGCAAGCCAACGCCCTGAGCATCACCCTCAGTGCTCAACCGCAAAGTATCGACGACAGCGTCCTCATGCAACAGAACGTGGCGCTGATCAACAACTCCGGAGCAACTGACATTCCAGCCGGCTATCGCCAGGTCACCACCAGTGACCAGGCATTCACCGGTAGCCGTGGGGTGATTCAGTTGAACCAGAGTGCCGGGGTGGGAAACCGCATGGCCAACACCTTGAGCATCCGGGTCGCGGATTGACCCAATCAGTTAAGAACAACACTTAACCTAATAAAGTACGGAGAATCACCATGAAACCCTCGATGGCAATCAAGCCTCTGGTGTTCGCAATTGCTGCGGTCATGGCTGTTGCTGTACAAGCTGGGCAAAACGATCGGCGTAATGACCACCATAACGGCCACCATAACAATGGTCAGCATACGCCTCCACCCACCAAAATCCCTGTGTATGCAACGGCCAATGCTATAGACACCCAAAGCAGCACCCGTAACACCATCACCAACCAAGGCACCATCAACGAAGCCGAGATGAGCGACTCGGGCCAAGGTTCCAGCGGTAACGTTGGTGTCAACGTGGCGGCCGGTAACGGCAACCAGCAGGACAACGCCGCTGCCATTGCCAATGCTGGCGCCGATTCGAGCCTGGATAACAGCTTCGTGTTCGGTATGGCCGACGCGACTGCAGACGTTCAGCAAACCAGCAGGAACAACCGGGTCGACAACTGGTCGACCCAGTCGTCGGCTGTGATGAGCGGCTCGGCCAGTGGGGCTGAAGGCAATATCGGCATCAACGTGGCCGGTGGCGACCTCAACCAACAGAAAAACACCATGGCAATCGCCAACTCCAATGCACCATTGGGTAATGCCACTGCCACCGCGTCCGCCGATCAGAATGGCCCAGGCCTGACGGTGAACAACTCCGCCGACCGTACCTATCGGGTGGATACGATTACCATCACCACCTCGGCAAGCGGTTCGAGCTCGCGTGATGGCACGTTCAACTCGACCGATGACCGCAACTCGTCGTCGAGCTTCAGCGTGGCCGGCGCGCAAAGCGCCAGCTCCAGCGGCTCCAGTGGCTGGAACTCCAGCGGTTCGAAAACCAGCAACGCCAGCGGGTCCAACAGTTCGAGCGCAAGCGGCTCGAACAGCTGGGGTGCCAGCGGCTCGGCCAGCGGCAGCAACAGCTCGTCGAGCAGTGCCAACCTGAACGCATCGCTGGATGCAGCCGCCAACGCTACGCGTACGCTCACCACCGATGATGGCCGTCGCGAGCGCACCCGCTCCAGCACCTTCGACGGTTCGCTGAGTGCATCGCTGGATGTATCGGTCGACAAGTCGCACGAAAGTGCATACGACTCGTCGTTCGAAAAAGCATTCGACTCCAACTACGACAAGTCGCGTGATTCGTCGTACGACAAGTCCAAAGAGTCTTCGTACACCAAGTCTCACGACTCTTCGTACGAGAATGCTTCGGCGTCTGATTTCTCGAAGTCTGGCGAGAAATCAAAACAATCCTCGAACGACGTTTCGAAGAGCTACAGCGAAAGCAGCGCTTACGACTTGAGCAATACCGTGTCCTTCCAAGTGCTGACCCCGACCGGCTGGGCCAACCCTGTTACCAATACTGCAACCCTTAGCGGTTCGGTAAACGGTGGCAGCGGCAACCTGGGCGTGAACGTGGCAGCCGGTGTGGGCAACCAGCAGAGCAACTCGCTGGCCATCTCCAACACCTCGTTCTAAACGCTGCGCTTGAGGCCCCCTTCGGGGGGCCTTTCTTCAACACACCGTAAGGCGTCCGATCATGCGTATTTTCGCCTTGGCGTTTTTGCTGTGCCTGGCCAGCGTGAGCGAAGCTGCACAAATGCCGCTGTCCGTCCTGCCGGGCGGCGCCGTGGTGTTCAAACCCATCCAGAGCGTGCGCGAACGCAAGTTTGCCGACCTGGTGCAACAGAAAACCGACTTCAGCTGCGGCGCCGCCGCACTGGCCACCATCCTGCGCCAGGCCTACTGGCTGGATGTGGACGAACATCAAATCATCGAAGGCATGCTGGCCCACGCCGACCAGGACCTGGTGCGCACGCAGGGCTTCTCGATGCTCGACATGAAACGCTACGTCGAAAGCTTAGGAATGCGTGCCCGCGGGTATCGCGTAGCGCCCGACACCCTGCACAACGTGCGCATCCCGGTCGTGGTGCTGATGGATGTACGCGGCTACAAGCACTTTGTGGTCATGCAGAAGGTCGATAAAGGCTGGGTGTACGTCGGTGACCCGGTACTGGGCCATAGACGCTACAAAGTCGAAGACTTCCTCAAAGGCTGGAACGGCATCATCTTCGCCGTGATCGGCCAGGGTTACGACAAGAACAACATCCTGCTCGACCCGCCCCTGCCGCTGACCGCCAAGGGCCGGGTGGACACCTTCACCCCCGTGAAGGACAACGAGCTGCTGGACTTCGGCTTCATCAAAAGCGACTTCTTCTAACGACTGTTCTAATGACAAGGAGCATGATGCTCCAGGGAGCATTTCATGAAGACTTCTTTGTGGCTGGCCATGGCCTGCCTGGCTGCCAGCCTGCCAAGCCACGCCGAGGCGTTGAAACCCATTGAACTGAAGGACCAGGAGCTGGCGAACCTGCGTGGCCGCTACGTGATGCCGGGACGCATCGTCAGCTTCGGCATCGTCATGAGCAGCACCTGGCAAAACGCCAAGGGCGACGTGATTGGGGCAACGTCCACGCTGCAGGTTCAGCAGTCGACCATCAAGCCTCAGTTCTATGTATCGATGATTGATGAAAAAGGCACGGGTACGGCGCCGGGCAGTGCGCCTTCTGCCGGGACTGGCGTGGTCACGGGTGGCAATGGCCTTGCCACTACCGAGGGTGTGACCCAGGTGGTACGTGCGGCCGGTGACAACAACGCGGCCTATAACAACGTCGATATCAACGTCACCAAGGCCAATCAGGCCCCCGCCGTGCAACAGCAAGGCCAGGTGCTGGCCGCCGGCCAGACCCTGGTCGGGGAAAACGGCGCAGGCGCGCTCAGTGTGTCTTCCAGCGGTGTAGGTGTGCAGCTCAACATCAATGCCAGCAACAACCAGGGCAGCAGCGTGCAACGCCTGGCCCAGGGGGGGCTGATGCAGAACTCGACATTGCTCGGCAACGGCAACCGGGTCAGCAACATGACATCCTTGAATGTCGTCATGCGTGAGAACGTGCCGACAGCGGCTTCGCTCAACGGCAGCCTTGACCAGCTCAAAGGTCTTCGCACCTTCGGATACTGATCTACGCTCAGTCTCATCAAAAGTAGTTGGAAGGGACGGCAACTCCATGTACCGATCTTTTACGCTCAGAGCTTTTGTGTGTTTGACTACCTTGGCACCCACAGCACTCTACGCAGCCGCCGACCCACAGGTCGAAGCGCTGAAACAGGAACTGATCGAACTCAAACGCCGTTACGAGGCCCAGCAACAGGCTCTGATGGTACTTGAACAGCGCGTGCGCCAGGTCGAGGAGGCCCCCGCAGCAGCGCCGCCCAAACGCCTGGTCAAGTCCCCCGCCGAGGGGGTCAAAGGTGCGCAGACCGTCGCCTCAGGCGCGCCAGGCACCACAGGCAGCTCTTACGGCCAGGCGCTGACCGCCGATTCCGAGCCGGCGCAAAGCGTTTCCAACCTGTACGACGAAGCCAGCGGATTCTTTGGCGGCGGCAAGTTCAGCTTCGAAACCGGTGTCACCTACACCCATTACGATACCCGTGCGCTGACGCTCAATGGCTTCCTGGCACTGGATTCGATCTTCCTCGGCAGTATCAACCTTGACCGGATCAAGGCCGACAACTGGACCCTGGACATGACCGCGCGCTACAACCTGGCGCAGCGCTGGCAGTTCGACATCAACGTGCCCGTGGTGTACCGCGAATCAACGTATTCCTCCGGCGGTGCGGGAGGCGCCGGGGCGACCACCTCCGATGCGACCGTCACCCGCGACCCGGAAATCGGCGACATCAACGTGGGCGTGGCCTATAAGTTTCTCGACGAGGACGAGACCTGGCCTGACGCGGTTGCCACCCTGCGGGTCAAGGCGCCGACCGGCAAGGACCCATACGGCATCAAGCTGCGCGAGGTTGACGGCAACAGCAACCTGGCAGTCCCGGACAGCCTGCCGACCGGCAACGGGGTGTGGTCGATCACACCGGGCATCTCGCTGGTCAAGACCTTCGACCCGGCCGTGCTGTTCGGCAGTCTGTCGTACACCTACAACATGCAGGACTCGTTCAGCGATATCAGCCCACAGGTCAACAGCAAGGTGCCGGGTGACGTGAAGCTTGGCGACTCCTGGCAGATTGGCGGCGGTATTGCCTTTGCCCTGAACGAAAAGATGAGCATGTCGTTCTCGGTGTCTGACCAGTTCGCCCGCAAGAGCAAGATCAAACCCGATGGCGGCGACTGGCAATCGATCTCCAACAGCGATTACAACGCGGCCAACTTCAACGTGGGCTTGACCTTCGCCGCCACCAACAACCTGACCATCGTGCCCAACCTGTCCATTGGTCTGACCGATGATGCGCCAGACTTTTCCTTCAGCCTGAAATTCCCCTACTACTTCTGAAACTTGCCCTCGGCCGGGCCCGCTAGCGCGGGCCCGGCTTTTGGTTACCATCCTTGTAGCAAACCGCTTTCCCTTCCCCGGCCTGTTATCATCCAGCACAGATGCATGACGATTTAATGGCAAAAGGGAAGTTTTTGTGAAGAACCTGTCAGACCACCCACGTACCCGGCTTGCCGCGTTGGCAACCCTGGTACTGGTGATCCCACTGGGTACGCGCGCCATGCTGGGCTGGTCCAACCCGCTCGGTTACCTGTCCGACCTCGCTCTTGGCAGCCTGCTGATAGTGCTGCTGCACCGTCGGCCATGGTGGCTGGCCCTGCCCGTGCTGCTGGCCTGGGCAGCCCTGTGGGTGGCTTCAGCCGAGTTGGTAAGCGCCGTGGGCCGGTTACCCACCAGCGCCGACCTGACCTACCTGGTCGACCCGCAGTTCATGGAGAATTCAACCGGCGGCGGCCTGGCCCATGCCTGGCTGCCCTTGACCCTGGGGGCCGGCCTGCTGGCCTGGCTGGCCACCGCCTGGCGCAGCCGCAGCCAGCGCAGCACCCCGCTGCCACGCACGGCCTGGGCCATTCCGGTAGTGCTGTTTGGTGCCCATTGGGGTAGCCAGCAGCTGGCACCTACCGACGCCGACCAGTGGCGCCAATACAACCTCACCCACCAACTGATGTCGGCCGGGGTCGGCAGCCTGGAGCGCACGGTCGAAGGCTGGATGGGCCATACGCAAACGTTCACACCGCTGGCCAGCAGTGGCCTGACCCAGTCCGACCTGCACGGACAGCGGCTGCTGGCCGGGCCGGGCAGCGCTCGCAACCTGCTGGTCATTACCGTGGAGGGCATCCCCGGTGCCTACCTGCGGCCCAACCGCCAGGCCCTGCACAGCCGCTTTGACGAAGATCTGATGCCCAAGGTCAGTCAATGGGCCGAGCGGGGCATGAATACCCCGGATTATGTGCTGCATACCCACCAGACCATCCGCGGCCTGTACGCGATGCTGTGTGGTGATTACGACAAGCTGGCCAATGGCACGCCAAAGGGCGTAGAGCTGCTGACGCAGAACGAACGCAACCAGGCCTGCCTGCCAGCGCAACTGCGCCAGGCCGGCTTCACCACCCACTACCTGCAAGGTGCCGGCCTGCGCTTCATGGCCAAGGACCGCATCATGCCGCATATCGGCTTCGACTCGGTACATGGCCTGGAGTGGTTCCGCAACAAGAACTACCTGGACTTCCCCTGGGGCAAGGATGACCGCGCCTTCTTCGAAGGTGCCCTGAACTACGTCGGCCAGCTACAGAAACAAGACAAGCCGTGGATGCTGACCCTGCTCACCGTGGGTACCCACCAGCCATACTCCGCGCCAGCCGAATACCTGGAGCGCTATGACACGCCAAAACAGGCAGCGGTCGCCTACCTGGATGACGCGCTCGGGGCCTTCCTCGACAACCTCGAACGCCAGGGCGTACTAAAGGACACTCTGGTGGTGGTGACCTCCGACGAGTCCCATGGTATCGACGGCGTGCGCCTGGCCTCGTCCTGGGGCTTCAACCTCACCCTGGCGCCGGAGCAGGCGCAGCTGCCGCGTATCAAACGCGGCACCTATGGCCATATCGACCTGGCCACCTCGGTGCTCGACTACTTTGCGTTGCCCATTCCCATGGCGCTTGGCGGCCGCTCGCTGTACCGCGACTACGACACCGGCCGCGAGATGATTTCCTACACCAACGGCATGCTGCGTTACCACAATGGCCAAGGCGTGTTCACAGAGTGTGACTTCCAGCAACGCTGCCGACGGTACGCCAGTGAAGGCTTCATTGCCGATCAGGCCCGCTACCTGGGCCCGGGCGACAGCCTGCTCGGCCAGCAGATCGGCGCCCTGGCCGGGGTGCTCGACCAGTCACTGCTGCAAACCCCGCTCAACCTGCGCTACCAGTTCGGCGGCCCTTCGCCGATCAAGTTGCGCAAGCGCATTCACGATGACTGGGCCGACAACCTGATCGGCGCCCAGTACCTGGAAATGCCGGAAGGCTCGCATACCCGCGTGCGGGTCAAGGTTCGCTCGCTGGACCCCAAGCGTGTGGCCTACATCCAGCTCAAGGCCAAGCAACTGGAGCAGGACGTACCGTTGGGCTTGCCTGCTGAAGTGAAGGTCACCGCCGACGAGCCGCTGGAAATGGAGTTCAGCTTTGACAACCCGACCGAGCGCAAAGCGTTTTCCTTCCACTTGCTGGGCTACGGCGGCGGCAAGGTGGAGGTCAGTGACTTCAGCGTGATCACCGCGCTGCCCGGCGAGGAAGACGCAGCGGATGAACTGACCGAGGGGCATATCGCCCATTCGGGCTGAGCGCCTTACCGCTCATCAGCCGGCCACCGGTGCCTGTCGATTCGACCTTGGCGTGCTCGACTAGTGTGTGAATCCCCCAGTGTGGAGACAGCACCATGAGCACAAGCGAAAGCAGGCACCCGGTGGTTTCACGTAGCCAGTGGCTGGCGGCCCGCCAGCAACTGTGGCTGCACGAAAAAGCCTTTACCCACCACCGCGACGCGCTGACAGCAGCCCGCCGCGCCCTGCCCTGGGTCAAGGTCGAGCACGACTATCAGTTTCAGGGGCCGGAGGGCGGGCTGAGCCTGGCCGACCTGTTTGCGGGGCGCAGCCAGTTGTTGCTTTACCACTTCATGTTCGTCGAGGGCTGGAGCGAAGGCTGCCCCGGCTGCTCGTTCCTGGCCGACCATTTTGACGGGGCCAACCTGCACCTGGCTCACCACGACGTGTCGCTGGTGGCGGTATCGCGGGCACCTTACGCCGAGTTCCAGGCGTTCCGCCGGCGCATGGGCTGGCAGTTCCCCTGGTACTCGTCACACGGCAGCGGGTTCAACGAAGACTTTGGCGTCAGTGTCGGCAGCGCGGGTGAGCGGCAGTACAACTATGAGCCGTATGAGGGCAGTGAAAGCGAATTGCCCGGTTTGAGTGCGTTCTACCGCGAAGCGGATGGCAGCGTGTACCACACCTACTCGACCTATGCCCGCGGGCTGGACATTCTGGTCAATACCTACAACTTCCTCGACATTGCGCCACTGGGGCGCAACGAAAGCGGAACCATGGACTGGGTGCGGCACCATGACCGCTATGAAGGGCAGTCAGACCAGCCACACTGCTGCCACAACTGAAGCAAGGAGCACGCACTCCTGTGGGAGCGGGCATGCCCGCGAACACCGGCGAAGCCGGTGCCAGGCAACGTGTCGCCTGATTCGCGGGCGCGCCCGCTACCACAGGGGCCGCGATATGTCAGCCGCGCACACCCAGCATCCCGCGCTCGACGATGAAATCAATCACCGCCTGCAACCCCTCACCCTTCTTCAGGTTGCTGAAGGTCCACGGCCGCTGCGGGCGCATGCGCTGGGTGTCGCGCTCCATCACTTCCAACGAAGCCCCTACATAAGGCGCCAGGTCGGTCTTGTTGATGACCAGGAAGTCCGACTTGGTAATGCCTGGGCCGCCCTTGCGCGGGATCTTCTCGCCTTCGGCCACGTCGATCACGTAGATGGTCAGGTCGGCAAGCTCCGGGCTGAACGTGGCGCTGAGGTTGTCACCGCCGCTTTCGACGAAGATCACCTCCAGGTTGCCGAACTTGCGCGCCAGCGCCTCGACGGCCGCCAGGTTCATCGAGGCGTCTTCGCGGATCGCCGTATGCGGGCAGCCGCCGGTTTCCACGCCCACTATGCGCTCGGGCTCCAGGGCGCCGGCCTCGGTGAGGATGCGCTGGTCTTCCTTGGTGTAGATATCGTTGGTAACCACGGCGATCTGGTAGTGGTCGCGCATGGCCTTGCACAGCGCTTCCAGCAGTGCAGTCTTGCCAGAGCCGACCGGGCCGCCGACACCGACGCGCAGGGGTTGTTGATAGCTTTGCATGAAGGCAGTCCTCAGGAACGGAACAAACGGGTGTATTGGGTTTCGTGACGTGATGACGCAATGGCCAGCAATGGCAGGCCGCCACCGATCTGGTCGTCGCCCAGGGCCAATGCCTGGTCGAGGGCCGCGGGCAAGCCGGTGCTCAGGTCGCGCAGCAAGGTCTGGGCAGCCTGCTGGCCGAAAGGCACCAGCTTGACCCCGGCCATGACCGCGCCCTCCAACCAGGCAAAGGCATAGCCAAGGGCCAGCTGACGCAGCGGAATTGCCCAGTGCACTGCCAACCAGGCCATACCGCCCAGCTGAGTCAGTTCAAGGCTGGCGCGCCAGGCCGGGGCCTGGCCCAGTTGCCAGCCATCAAGTAGCCGCGCAAACGCCGCGCCACGTTGTTGCTCTTCAAGGCGCAGCTCGGTGGTCTCGCGGTTGGCCAGCAGGAAGCGGCTCCAGTGGGCGAACGTCTCGGCATTTTCGGCCTGGCAAGCGTGGTACAGGCGCGCCAGCAGCGGCCAGTCGAGGCAGGCCAGGGTGTCGTCGACCTGCTCGCGCTGCCAGGCAGCGAAACCGTCCACGCCTTTTACCCAACCCGCCTCCACCGCCCACTCCAGGCCCTGCGAGTAGGTGAACCCCCCCACCGGTAGGCCGGGGCTGGCCAGCTGCAGCAGTCGCAGCAACGCCATTTCGCTGTTCATCAACCGGCCAGCACCAGCGCGGCGCTGGCCAGCAAGCCGCCGCCAAAGGCCTTCTGCAGGCCACTGTGACGGCGCAACAGGCAACCGACCGCAAAGCCCGCCGCCAGCAGCAGGCCGCTGACCGCGACAAAGCCGGCGCTGAATTGCCAGAACGCACTTGGCGTGGCTTCTACGCCATGGGCCCAGCCATGGAACAGGGCGAACACCGGCATGGCCATGGCCAGCAGCAACTGACGGCTCGGCAGCAATACCGCCCCGCCAGCCACCAGCAGCGACAGGGCGATCAAGGTTTCCATGCCCAGCACGTCGCCAAACAGGTGGCCACACACTGCCCCGCCAAACATCGCTGCCAGGGTTGCCAGGGGCAGTGTCAGGCTGCGCCCGGTCAATGCCGCGAGTACCCCGGTGCCCAGCAGCATCAGCAGGTGGTCAAGGCCGGTCAGCGGGTGCAGCAGGCCGTCCTGCAGCGGGTTGCTGTCATGGCCAGGGTGGGCGAAGGCTGGCAGGGCCAGCATCAGCAGAAACACGGCGAACGTCTTTTTCATAGGTTGCTCCGAGGCAGTTCAGGAATGGGCAGGCAGGCGCACGAACGGGTGATCGTGGCCGTGGGCATGGCTGTGGCCGTGCGGTGCGCTCTGGTACGCCCCCGCTTCAGGCTCGAATGGTGCCTGTTCCGCTTCTACCGTCAGGCCCAGGCCACGCAGCATGTCGTCCAGCACATGGTCATGCTGGAAGCGCAACAGGCCAGGCTCGATCTGCAGCGGCACGTGGCGGTTACCCAGGTGATAGGCCGCGCGGGCCAGCAGGTGCGGATCGGCGCAGCGCACCGTCGACACAGCCTCGGGCGCCGCCAGTACGCGAATCAGCTGGCTGCCTTCGGCATCGGCAAGCAGTTCACCGCCACGCAACAGGTGGCCGCGCTCGAGCATAAGCCCGGCTTCGCGCCCATCGTCCAGGGTTACCCGCAGGCGGCTCTTGATGCGGCTGTCCACGTCCAGGGTGACGGTGCCGCTTACAGCAAGCGTGCCGGTTTCGGTGATACGGCGGTTCAAGACAATCATGGGTGCTCCTTCAAAACAGGAAGTAACGCTGGGCCAGCGGCAGTTCGCTGGCAGGCTCGCATACCAGCAATTCGCCATCGGCGCGCACCTGGTAGGTCTGCGCATCAACCTCGATCAGCGGTTGCAGGGTGTTGTGGACCATGTCCGGCTTGCGCACCCGGCGGCAGCCGTTGACTACGCCAATCAAGCTGCGCAGGTTCAGCTCTTCGGCCAGGCCACGGTCCATTGCCGCCTGGGGCAGGAAGGTCATGCGCGTGGCATGTCGCGCGGCACCGAGGGCGCCGAACATCGGCCGGTAGTGCACCGGCTGCGGCGTGGGGATGGAGCCGTTGATGTCGCCCATGGGTGCGGTGACGATCATGCCGCCTTTGATCACAAGGGCCGGCTTGACCGCGAAGAACGCCGGCGACCACAGCACCAGGTCGGCCAGCTTGCCTGCCTCTAACGAGCCCACTTCGTGGCCGATGCCGTGGGTCAGCGCCGGGTTGATGGTGTACTTGGCGATGTAGCGCTTGACCCGGAAGTTATCGCTGTAGGCCGTGTCTGGCGCCAAAGGCCCACGGCGCAGCTTCATCTGGTGGGCAACCTGCCAGGTGCGCAGCACCACTTCGCCAACCCGGCCCATCGCCTGGGAATCAGACGAGGTCATGGCAAAGGCGCCCATGTCGTGAAGTATGTCCTCGGCAGCAATGGTTTCGCGGCGGATGCGCGATTCGGCAAAGGCCACGTCCTCGGCGATGCTCGGGTCCAGGTGGTGGCAGACCATGAGCATGTCCAGGTGCTCGTCCACGGTGTTTACCGTGTACGGCAGGGTCGGGTTGGTCGAGGATGGCAGCACGTTGGCCTGCCCCGCAGCGCGGATGATGTCCGGCGCGTGACCACCACCGGCACCTTCGGTGTGGAAGGTATGGATGGTGCGGTCGCCGATGGCCGCCAGGGTGTCTTCGATACAACCGGACTCGTTGAGGGTGTCGGTATGGATCGCTACCTGGATGTCCATTTCCTCGGCCACGCCCAGGCAGCAGTCGATAGCCGCCGGGGTCGAGCCCCAGTCCTCATGCAGCTTCAGGCCCACCGCACCGGCCGCTATCTGCTCACGAAGCGCGTCTGGCCGCGAGGCATTGCCCTTGCCCAGCAGACCGATGTTGATCGGCAGGCTGTCGGCGGCCTGCAGCATGCGCGCCAGGTACCAGGGGCCGGGCGTGCAGGTGGTGGCATTGGTGCCGGTGGCAGGCCCGGTGCCGCCGCCGATAAAGGTAGTGACTCCGCTGTTCAGGGCCTCATCCACCTGCTGCGGGCAGATGAAGTGGATATGCGAGTCGACACCGCCGGCGGTGACGATCTTGCCCTCGGCCGCGATCACTTCGGTGCCGGGGCCCACCGGTACGTTGACGCCAGGCTGCACATCCGGATTGCCGGCCTTGCCGATGACTGCGATTCGCCCGTGCTTGATGCCGATATCGGCCTTGACGATACCCCAGTGGTCGATGATCAGGGCGTTGGTCAGCACCAGGTCCATGGCCTGGGCGGCCAGCATCTGGCCCTGCCCCATGCCGTCGCGGATGACCTTGCCACCGCCAAACTTCACCTCTTCGCCGTAGATGGTGTAGTCCTTCTCCACCTCTACCCACAACGCTGTGTCGGCCAGCCGCACACGGTCGCCCACGGTGGGCCCGAACATGTCGGCATAGGCCTGGCGGGAAATGCGGCTCATACCCTGCCCTCCAGCGGGCCCATCACCTTGCCCTGGAAGCCATAGACTTCACGCTTGCCGGCGTAGGCCACCAGGTGCACGGTGCGTGCCTGGCCCGGCTCGAAACGCACGGCGGTGCCGGCCGGGATATCCAGGCGAAAACCCAGAGTTGGCGCACGGTCGAACACCAGCGCGTCGTTGACTTCGTAGAAGTGGTAGTGCGAGCCGACCTGCACCGGCCTGTCGCCGTGGTTGGCCACACTGACACTGACCGTTTCGCGGCCACTGTTCAGCTCGATATCGCCAGCGGCGACCTGGATTTCACCTGGGATCATGCGGGGCTCCTGGGCTGTTTCAGACGATGGGGTCATGCACGGTCACAAGCTTGGTGCCATCCGGGAAGGTCGCTTCGACCTGCACGTCGTGGAGCATCTCGGCGATACCGGGCATCACCTGCGCGCGGGTCAGCACTTCGCGCCCCTGGCTCATCAGTTCGGCAACGGTGCGGCCGTCGCGGGCGCCTTCCAGTACGGCAGCACTGATCAGCGCCACGGCCTCCGGGTAATTGAGCTTAAGGCCACGGGCCAGGCGCCGTTCCGCCAGCAATGCGGCAGTGAACAGCAGCAGTTTGTCTTTCTCTCTCGGGGTCAGCTCCATGGCGCTCTCTCAGGTAGCCCAGATACGCGGTGGGCAGGCTGGCAGGCCGAGGACGGCCGGGCGCAGCACGTGCCACAGGCGTTGCAGGGTGCGTTGCAGGTGTTGGTTGTCATGGTCAAGCACACGGATAACCAGCAACGACCCCAGCAGGGTCGCGCCGGCCGGGTTGGCCAGTTCGTCGAGCAGTGGACGTACCTGCTCCAGCACCGCCTGGTCGGCCGGTGCCGCACAAAACGTCGCAAGCAGCGGGTGGCCGGCAAGCTTGTCCAGGCGCCCGCCTTCGATACGCAGGCGTTCATGCAAGCCGACTTCGTCAGGTAATTCGATATGCAAACGACTGTCCAGAGCGCCCTGCTCGAAACGCTCGTTCATCACAGGGCGCCCCAGGCACAGGGTTTCCCAGGCCAGCAAGCGCGCCCCGGGTTCGAGGGTGAAACGGCTGTGCAGGCTGGCGCGGGCGCCGGAAAAAAAGATGCTGTCTTGCGGCAGCCATTCCAGGGTGGTGCCGGCGGCCAGCTGAAAACGTTGGGTCAGCCGCGCGGTGGGGCCGATGCTGCGGTAGAACTTGCTGGCACCCGGCATGGTCAGCAGCGCATGGCTGCCGGGTTCCAGATGGATATCCAGGTCAAGGCGGTCGCCGGCGACGATGCCACCCGGCGGGTGCAGTACATAGACATGGCACGGTGCACCTTCCGGGTAGAAAGGCCGCTGCACCAAAAGAGGTCCGAAATGCCTACGCGCACCAAGGCGGGTCACATCGTCGCGCCTGACAAAGCGCAACTGCAGGTGGGCGCTCCAGCCTGCATCGTCTTGTTGTTGTTCGATCTGCTCCGCGAGCGACATCCTGCGGCCCCTGAAATCCGTGGCCTGCTGGCCGTTTAGAGGGTCCGGCGCGGGCAGCAGCTAGCACGCGCGGCCTGACCACTCGATCAAATTCGCAGGCTGGATATAGCAGGTTGCGGGCCAACTCCGCAGGTGAAGGCAAATGAAACTTTCGCTACGGCCGCTCTGGCATCGGGCATACGGGGGGATGGCGCACAAACCGGGGGCGGAGGTTGGCCCTGTTTCGGTGCCGGCATAAGTGCAAAAGGGGCCGCTCTGCAGCCCTTCGCGGGCACGCCCGCTCCCACAGGTTGATCTGCGCCTGGAGGCCCGTGTTATACCTGTGGGAGCGGGCGTGCCCGCGAAGGGCCGCAACGCGGCCCCAAAACATCAAACCTCAGTAATCGAAACGGTCGACCGCACGCCTACGTTCGTTGTCGTCACGCCGGTCATAGATGGCTGTGGTCTGGATGTTGACATGGTGCGCCAGCTTCTGGGCAATCGACAGGTCATGCTCTTCGATCACCCGGGTGATGAACGCCCGGCGGAAGTCGTGCGGCATGATTTTCACCCCCACTTGCGCACCGCGCTGGCGGGCAATGTAGTAAATCGCATGCTTGGTGATACGCGCCCGGGTAATGTGGCTACCGCGGCGGATACGGTTGAACAGGAACAAGTCGTCTTCTGCCCCGGCTGGCAGGTCCTGACGGCGCAAATCCAGCCACGCCTGCAGCTTTTCGAACGCCCATGGCGGGGCGTACTTGATCAGTTGGTGGTTGCCCTTGCCCACCACCTGGAGGCTGCGCGCCTCGAAATCGACTTGGGCCAGATCGATGTCCACCGACTCCGACTTGCGCATGCCGGTGCCGTACAGCAAGGCGATGATCGCCGCGTCGCGTACCCCCTGCGGCCGCGGGTCGGATGCGCACACATCCATCAGTTCGCGAATCAGGCTGCGGCGCAGGTTGCGCCCTGGCGGCAGGCGGCTGCCAGTGGCCGGTTTGACCTCGCGAATGCGCAAAAGCTGCTCATGGTCGATCAGGCCCTGGCGCCAGGCCTCGTTCATCACCCCGCGAATGGCGTTGACGTACAGCGACGAGCTGTTGGGCGCGTAACCGTCGGCACGCAGGGCCGACACCAAGGCGATCACGTGGCCGGGCTCTAGCCGATGCCAGGGCACGTCGACGACATTGCAGTCGACAAAGCCCAGCCGGTCGGCGGCGTCCTGAAGGATGTAGCGCATGGTTTGCTGGCTGGATGGGGCCAGACGGGCCATGTACTGCAGCAGCGGATTTTTCGAGAGATCGGACAAAAGGTGAATCCTGTAGCGAAGCGGTCGCCGGCAGCGAACCGGCAAACGCTCAAGCGAGTCAAAACGACCTGCGAACAAGTCCCAATGACCGGCAAGCGCGCATGCCATCAGGACCCTGAACGGTGCCATCACCTTGATATTCAAGAGTTTTGCAACTGGCACGGTTCGTAATCTTACCCCAATTGAAGCCTACCGAACGAACCGAGGATCGCCCATGGCAAGTGCAACCCATCGTTCCTGCTGTAGCCCAGACAGACGGCATGCCCGGCTGAGGCGTTCATTTGTGGCAGCGCGAGACAGGGATTGCTAGAGGATGGCTGCCGGCCACCATGTCGGAAACATCTGCTGCACGCGGGGTTCGGCAAAGCGTTCGTCTATCAATACCAGCACGCCTCGATCCTGGTCACCACGGATAACCCGGCCCGCCGCCTGGATCACCTTGCGCACTCCAGGGTACAGGTAGGCGTAATCGAAGCCCGTCCCAAACTGCTGCCCCAGCCGCTGTTTGAACTGTTCGTTGACCGGGTTGACCTGCGGCAAACCCAAGGTGGCGACAAACGCGCCGATCAACCGGGTACCTGGTAAATCCACGCCTTCGCCGAACGCACCGCCCAGTACGGCGAAGCCCACGCCTTTGCCATCGGCGACAAAGCGGTCAAGAAACCCTTGGCGGGCCGCCTCGTCCATTCCCGGTTCCTGGGCCCACAGCGGAATCTGCCCATGCCGCTCGGCCAGCAGACCGGCCACTTGCTGCAGGTATTCGAAGCTGCTGAAGAACGCCAGGTAGTTGCCCGGCATGCGCTCGTACTGTTGGGCAATCAGCTCGACGATCGGCGCCAGGGAGGCGTGGCGCTGCTGGTAACGGGTGGACACCTGGCTGGCAATCCTTACCTCCAGCTGCTCTGCGCGAAACGGCGCAGCCACTTCCAGCCACGCGGTATCGGCCGGCATGCCCAGCAAGTCGCTGTAGAAATGCCGCGGGCTCAACGTGGCGGAAAACAGTGTCACGCTGCGCGCCGCCTGCATGCGCGGGGCCAACAGGCGTGCCGGGGTGACATTGCGCAGGCACAGGGTAGCCAGCCGACGCTTGCGCGGGCCCTGACGCTGGCTGATGTCGAACAGAAAGTGCTTATCGAACAGCTCGGCAACCCGGCTGAACTGCAAGGCCTGGAAGAAGAACTGCAACACCTGCGCGTCCATTTGCGCAGGCGTCTGGTTGATCTGCTCCTGAATCAGCCCGATGCATTGCTGAAGAGCGCGCAGCAGGCCGTCTGGCAGCGACTCGCTGGCTTGATAAGGCGCGCGCTGTTCTTTATAGATGGCGTTCCACTGCCGGTTAAGGCGGTCCAGCGCACTGACCAGCCCTGGCGGTTTGCTCTGACGCAGGGCCAGCAGCTGCCCTTGGTCAAGGGTGGCGCTGTACATGCTGCGCCCACGCTCGACAAGATTATGCGCTTCGTCCACCAGTACTGCCACGCGCCACTGGTTGAGCTGAGTGAGGCCGAACAGCAAGGCATGCGCATCGAAGTAGTAGTTGTAGTCAGCGACCAGCACGTCGACCCAGCGCGCCATCTCCTGCCCCAGGTAATACGGGCAAACCTGATGCGCCAAGGCCACTTCGCGCAGGTTGGCACGGTCAAGCAAAGGCAGTGCTGCCGCAGCCTCACGCGCTGCCGGCAAACGGTCGTAGAAGCCTGCGGCCAGTGGGCAGGATTCACCATGACAGGCCTTGTCGGGGTACTCACAGGCCTTGTCGCGGGCGATCAACTCCAGGGTGCGCAAGGCAGGTTGTGGCGTGGCATCGGTGATCTGGCTCATGGCATCGAGGGCCAGCGCCCGGCCCGGGGTCTTGGCAGTGAGAAAGAACAGCTTGTCCAGCTGCTGCGGCACCATGGCTTTGAGCAGCGGGAACAAGGTACCGAGGGTCTTGCCAATGCCGGTGCTGGCCTGGGCCATCAGGCAACGCCCGGTACTTACCGCCTTGTACAAGGTTTCGGCCAGCTGCCGTTGGCCCTGGCGGAACTGTGGATAGGGGAAGCGCAGCGCCTGAAGCCCTTGGTCACGCTCGGCCAGACGCCGTTGCTGGAATTGGGCCCAGCCCAGAAAGCGCTGGCACTGGGTTTCGAAGAAGGCCCGCAATTCAGCAGCCGTGTAGTGCTCACTGAACAGCGTCTGGTCATCGCTGTCCACGTCCAGGTACACCAGCGCCACCTCGATGGCTGGCAATTGCCGTGCCTGGCACATCAACCAGCCATAGACCTTGGCCTGGGCCCAGTGCAACTGGCGGTGATTGGCCGGCTGACGCGCCAGATCGCCACGGTGCGTCTTGATCTCTTCCAGGCGATTGCTGCCAGGGTCATAACCATCGGCGCGGCCTCGCACCTTGAGGGTTTCGAACTGGCCTTCAAGGGTGATTTCCGACTCGTAGCCCGCAGCACGCCGTGCCACCACCCGCTGGTGCCCTTCGATGCCCTCCTGGGCGGTGGGCGACGGCGTGAACCGCAGGTCCAGGTCGCCGACCTTGGCGCTGAACTCGCACAAGGCACGCACCGCCACGCTGTAGCTCAAGGCGTTTCACTCCAGCGCACATGGCACACCGCAACGGGCAGGCCGTGTTGCCTGCAGAACTCCAGCCAGCGCAGCTGGTTGTCCTGCAAACGGTCACCGGGCCCCTTGACCTCGACCATGCGATAACGGCCCTGTTCGGGCCAGAACTGGATCAGGTCGGGCATGCCGGCGCGGTTGCTGCGAATGTCCTGCAACAAGCGCAGGAAGCACTGTTTCAGCTGGGCAGCCGGCAAGCAAGCCAAGGCCTGTTCCAGCAGCTCCTCGCTGAGCATGGACCAGAACACGAACGGCGACTGTAGGCCCTGCTTGCCCTTGTAGCACTCGAGAATCGCCTGACGATGGCTGCCATCGTCGAGCCGCCCCAGGCAAAGATCGAATAGCGCACTGCGCCGCTGCTGGAAGTCACTGTCGTGCAGGTCCTGTGGCGCGGCCTGGAACGGGTTGAAGAATGCGCCAGGCACAGGGGCGAAGATGGCCTCCCAGCACAACAGGCCAAACAGGCTGTTGAACAGCGTGTTCTCCACGTAATGCGCCTGGCCGCCCTCTTGCGCCAGGTGTTGACGCACAGCTTCCTCCACACCCAACGCAGCGTACTCGCGGGGCAGCTCGAGCTCGATCAGCTCCAGCGGTGTGGCACGCTGGCGCCGCTGTGGCGGGCCGCCGAGCTTGCGCGCCAGGCGTGGCAGCATCCGTTCCAGTGCCTGCACTTCCAGCGCGTTAGCCGGTGCCGCCGCGAGCTGTAGTGCCAGCGCATGGGCCTGGGGCCACTGCTCAGTGCGCTCAAGCACCCGCACCTGGCGAATGCGTGCCTGGGCATGGCTGCACTGGCCGTACACTGCCATGGCCTGGTCCCACTCCCCCAGGCGCTCGCATTGCTGGCCCAGGGCGAACTGCAGGCGCGCATGGCGGCGGGCCAGCCACGGGTTGTCACTGTGCAGGCCCTGCAGGGTACCCAGAATCGACACGGGTTCGTCGCCCTGCTCCAGCCGCTCGGCACACTGGTGCAAGGCCATGGCCAGGTCGACTTCGGCACGTTGCTGCAGGGCTCGCGAGCCCGTGCTGAATGGCACCTGCTCGTAACGCAACACACCGAGGTCGGCGAGGACGAACTCTGACCAGTCCTGGTACAGGTTGCCGAAGAACAACAGGCGCATGCGGTCGCACAAAGGTTGCAGGCACCACTGGAGGATGCGCACCTCGCTGTCGGGAAACCATTCGGCCAGTGACCGGCCCATCAGCCCTAGCGGTTGCAGCTGTGCCAACAGCTCATGCTTGGCGGCGCGCGGGCGGCTCAGTTGCAGGGCGAAGCAGCGGGCCAGTTCGTCTTTGCGCAGCAAGGCGAACAGCTGTTCCAGGCTCAGTTGCTCGGGTTCCCGCACCCAGCCGAGCTTCTGCAAAGGGTGCAGCGCCAGCGCCGTATCGCCGATTTCGGCGTAGTCGAGCCGGTCGCTGCGAAACAGCTCGCCTTTGCGCATGACCATGCGCACCATCAAGGCCTGGGTTGGCGCTTGCAGTTGATTGAAGGCACGGATGAAGGCCAGTTCCTGGTCATCGAGCAGGTCCTGGTAGCGCTGTTCGACCCACAGCACTACCTGGCGGAAGTTATGCAGGTAGTAGAACGGGTCGTCGACGGAATGGGCGATCACTGGCGGAGGTCAGGTTGCGGTAACAGGCACTGTTTATACATACAGATAACCATGCCTGACAAGAGCCGTGGGTCGCGTCACGATCGACGATCCGCTTGGGGCGCAAAGCGCCCCCAGGATTTATGCCTGCTCAGTCGCTCCAGTCATCTCCCCTGCTTCGTCCTTGGCACTGCCAATCGGCGCCTGCAGCAACAGGAAGTACGCCACCGCCGAGCACAATGCCACCACCGCGCTGATCATGAACGCTGTGGTGAACGAGCCCGAGTACTGGATGCTGAAGCCAGTAGCGATCGGCGCCACGGAGCCGGCAATGTAGCCGCCGAAGTTCTGGATCGAGCCAAACGAGGCCACGCGCGGGCTGTCCACGATGGTATTGACGATCATCCAGGCAGTGGCACTGGCCATGTTGATGCTGAACAGTGCCAGGCACAGCAGGATGACGCAGCCTGTCAGGCCGGTGACAAACGACAGCGGCAAGGTGAACAGCGCCGCCAGCACCAGGCCGGTAATGACGCTGAACTTGCGGCTACCCAGCACAGTCATGCCACGCTTCACCAGCCGGTCGCAGAAGCGCCCGGCAACGATTGTACCCGCCGCACCAAAGCCGTAGGCCAGCGACACGACCCAGGCGGTCTTGTACAGGTCCAGGCCGTGTTCACGCTCGAAGTAGCCCGGCAACCAAGTCAGGTGCAGCCACAGCATGTAGATCACACCCATGAAACCCAGCACGGCACCCCATGTGCTGCGGTGCTTGAACAGGTCCAGCCAGCCAGCGAAGTACGAAGCCTTCGGCGTTTGCACCGAGGCCACAGGCGCCTTGTGTTCCGCTGGCAGCGGCTTGCCTTCGGCCTCCAGTTCCGCCAGGTAACGTGCCTTGCTCTTGTAGAACGTCAGCCAGCACACCGCCAGCACCATACCGATCACGCCGGTAATGATGAACATGCCACGCCAGCCGAAATTGACCATGAACAATGTCAGCAAGGGCGGCGCCAGGCACGGGCCGAGGCAGGTCGACGACCAGACCACGCCGGTCGGCGTGCCGCGCTCATTGGCATCGAACCACTCCGACAGGGCCTTGGCCGCCGACGGGAACATGGGCGCCTCGCCAATCCCCAGCAGCACCCGCAAGCCCATGAAACCGGCAAAGCTGTTGACCATGCCAAACGCCGCCTGGGCCACCGACCAGCCCAGCAGCGAGGCGCCGAGCGCGACCTTGCTGCCCAGGCGGTCGATGATCATGCCCATTGGCAACTGGGCAAAGGCGTAGGCAATGGAAAACGCCGACAACAGGATGCCCATCTGCGACGGGCTGATCATCATGTCTTTCTGGATGGAGGTGTTGGCGATCGACAGCGCACTACGGTCCAGGTAGTTGACGATGCCGATCAGCAGCAGAAACACAACTGTGATGCGCTGGTACTTCTTCATAGGGTTCATGTGTCGACCTTTATTATTATTGTTGCCGCGCTGTCAGCGCTTTGGCGATCCATCGATGTGCCTGCGCCCCTCCCTTGCGCAGCGTGTCGCTCAAGGCTGGCGTGCGGTAGCTGCAACCTCCAGCAGGCCACGCCGGCCGAGGTTGTCGATCAACGCGCGCAGGCCAAACGCCCACTGCGGCGCCTGGTCGCTGGTGGTCACGCGGTTGCACAGGGTACCCAGTTGCGGGTTGCTGATGGTCACCACATCACCCGGCTTGTGGGTAAAGCCATTGCCCGGCTGGTCACGGTCCTGCTTGGGGGCAAACAGGGTGCCGAGGAAGAGCACCATGCCGTCGGGGTACTGATGGTTTTCGTTGAGGGTTTGCTGCACCAGGTCCTGCGGGTCGCGGCTGATCTGACGCATGGAACTGCGGCCAGCCAGGATGAAACCGTCCTCGCCCTCAACCCGCAGGTCCACTTCGGCGTTGCGCACATCGTCAAGGCCGAAGCTTTCGTCAAACAGCCGCAGCAGCGGGCCCAGTGCGGTGGAGGCATTGTTGTCCTTGGCCTTGGACAGCAGCAAGGCGCTACGCCCTTCGAAGTCGCGCAGGTTGACGTCGTTGCCGAGCATGGCGCCCTTGATGCTGCCATCGCTGGATACTGCCAGCACCACTTCCGGCTCAGGGTTGTTCCAGCTGGACTTGGGGTGGATGCCGATATCGGCACCGTGGCCAACTGCCGACAGCGGCTGGGCCTTGGTAAACACTTCAGCATCCGGGCCAATGCCCACTTCCAGGTATTGCGACCACAGGCTCTGCTCCACCAGCACCTTGCGCAGCGCTTCGGCCTGGGCCGAGCCTGGCACGATCTGCGACAGGTCGGCGCCGATGCGGCTGGCCAGGGTGTCACGGATGGCATCGGCCTTGGCCGGGTCGCCCTTGGCCTGCTCTTCCACCACACGCTCCAGCAGGCTGGTGGCGAAGGTTACGCCAGCGGCCTTCACCGCCTGCAAGTCGACAGGCGCCAGCAGCCATGGCTGACTCGGGTCGCGCTGGGTGGGGTCGCTGTTGTCCAGCAACACCGATAGCGCCACCAGCGGTTCGGCCAGCGGCAAGGCCCGCAGGTAGGCCACCGGGTCGGCCACTTCCAGCAGGGCCGAGACAGTCGCCACGTGGGTGCTGATGTCGTAGACCGCGCCGGCTTTCACCAGCACCACCGCCGGCCCCTGGTCCGCGAGCCACACCCGCCCTACCCAGCTGCCGCTGTCGAACATACTGGCATCCTGGCTCAGCGGCAGCGGTTGATTGGCGTTCGATCGGTCAGTCATCTGTGTACCCTTACTGTGCATCATTGGGAAAGTGCCGGCAGTTGCAATTGGCCGGCCAGGCGATCAAGGTCAGCCAGCAGCTGTGGCGAGAGGCTCACGCCCTGCTGCAGGGCCTGGCGGCGCAGCGCAAGGCCAGCCTGCCCAGGCAAGCGCACCGGGCGAGCGGGGTCGAGCGGGCGGCTGGCGAGTACCAGTCGGCCCAGGAAACTGGTTTCATCGGTGAACGCTTCCAGGCCGCCGAAGAAGCGCGGGTCGATGACCACGGCAGTGGCCGAGGCGCCCCACTGCTCAGGGGCATCCTTGCGCCCATGGCCGGCCAGGCCGGACGTCAGGGCTTCGACCAGCAGCGCCAGGGCAAAGCCTTTGTGGCCAAAGGCCTGGCCGCCGAGGGGCAGGATGCTGCCTTGCGGGCGGGTAAAGAAATCGACCGGGTCGTCGCTCAGCTGCCCGTCATTGCTCACCAGTACCGGGTGCGGCAGGCGGCTGCCGGCATCGCGGCACTGGCCAACCAGCCCGAGGGTAACGGTCGACATGCTCACGTCCAGCAGGATCGGCTCGCCCAGGGTCGGGATACCGGCAGCAATCGGGTTGGGGGTGTAGATGGGGTCGATGCCACCGTGGGCGCAGACCAGCCCCACCGAGGGGTCCGATGAATAGAGCATGGCCACCAGGCCCTGGTCGGTAAAGGGCTTGAGATAGGCGGCCAGGCAGCCAATGTGCGAAGCACGGCGCACCACCGCAATGCCGATGCCCTGCGCGGTCGCACCTTTTGCCGCGCAGTCCAGGGCACGGCTGACGCAGTAGGGCCCCAGCAGGTAATGGCCATCGAACACGCTGGCGATGCCACTGTCCGACACCTGTTCCAGTGCCTGTGCACGGGCCTTGACCTTGCCTTCCTGCATGCCACCGATGTAGCGGCTGACCAGGTTCAGGCCGTGGGTACGGTGCCCGAGCAGTTCACCTTCGAGCAGAACCCGGGTCACCACCTGGGCGACTTCGGTATCGGCACCGGCTTTTTCGAACAGTTGCTCGACAAAGATGGTGAGCGCTTGCACGTTGTGATGTGTGGCTTGAGTCATTGTTGTTATCTCGTAAGCGGGGCGGGAGCGGTCAATCAGGTCACGGCGCCGATCTGCCAAGGCACGAACTCGTTCTGCCCGTATCCGTGCTGTTCGCTTTTGCTGCGTTCCCCGGAAGCAATGCGCAGCATCTGCTCGAAGATGTACGCGCCACGCTCCTCGATGCTGGTGGAGCCATCGGCAATACCGCCGCAATTGACGTCCATGTCCTCTTCCTGGTGTTCGAACACCCGGTTGTTGGTCGCCAGCTTGATCGACGGTGCCGGGGCACAGCCGTAAGCCGAACCACGCCCGGTGGTGAAGGCGATCAGGTTGGCCCCGCCAGCCACCTGGCCAGTGGCCGAGACCGGGTCGTAACCAGGGGTGTCCATGAACACCAGGCCCTGGGCACGCACGGTCTCGGCGTACTGGTACACATCGACCAGGTTGCTGGAGCCCGCCTTGGCCACTGCGCCCAGGGACTTCTCGAGGATGGTGGTCAGGCCCCCGGCTTTATTGCCGGCCGAAGGGTTGTTGTTCAGCTCGGCGTTCATGCGCTGGCAGTAGTCTTCCCACCAGCGGATGCGCGCCACCAGCTTTTCGCCCACCTCACGGCTGACCGCGCGGCGGGTCAGCAGGTGCTCGGCGCCGTAGATTTCCGGGGTTTCGGACAGGATGGCGGTACCACCGGCCGCCACCAGGCGGTCCACGGCGTTGCCCAGTGCCGGGTTGGCGGTGATGCCGGAGTAGCCATCGGAGCCGCCACATTGCAGGCCGACCACGAGATGCCGTGCGCTGACCGGTTGGCGCTGCACGTGGTTGGCCTCGGCCAGCAGGCTCTTGACCTGCTCGATGCCGGCAGCAATGGTTTTTGACGTACCGCCGATGCCCTGGATGGTGAAGGCCCGCAGCTGCGCACTGGCTTGCAGGCCCTGGGTTTCCAGCAGGCTTTCGATCTGGTTGGTTTCGCAGCCCAGGCCAATGATCAGTACGGCAGCAAAGTTGGGGTGCACGGCGTACCCGGCCAGGGTGCGGCGCAGCAAGCCAAGGGCTTCGCCGCTGGGGTCTACTGCGCAGCCGGCACCGTGGGTCAGGGCGACCACGCCGTCGATATTCGGGTAGTCGGCCAGTGCCTCGGGGTGAATGTCACGGCGGAAATGGTCGGCCACAGCCCTGGCGACGGTCGCCGAGCAGTTCACCGAGGTGAGAATGCCGATGTAATTACGGGTGGCAACCCGCCCATCGGCGCGCACGATGCCCTGGAACTGCGCTTCGCTGCCAGGCTGGCTGCGAGTGTCGACACCAAAGGCATAGTCACGGGCGAAATCGCCCATTTGCACGTTGTGCACATGCACGTGATCGCCGGCATTGATGGCCTGCGAGGCAAAACCGATGATTTGCCCGTAACGGCGTAGCGGCTGGCCCTGCTCCACGCGTTCGGTCGCGAGCTTGTGGCCCGAAGGAATCGGCTGGCGCACGGTAATCGCCTCGGCATCCAGGTGCATGCCTTGCGGCAAGGCCTGGCGGGCGATAAGCACGTTGTCCAGCGGGTTGAGGCGGATGACGGCAAGGTCACCGGACTTGGCAATCAGTTGCATGGGACCTCTCAGGGCGGTGCGGCGGGCTTCTTGTTATGGCTGTTGCCACTGTAAGAAGCCTTGCGCAGCATTCCCAATGAGATGATCCGATCAAGCGATAACCAGTGGTTATCGGAAGTTGTAATCGGGCGGTGATCCTTGATCGCCCAATAGACTGCCCAAGTGCTCAAGCCAGCACATATCCTGTGGGAGCGGGTTCACCCGCGAACACCGGCGCAGCCGGTGCCATGCACCGCGTCGACTGCTTCGCGGGTAAACCCGCTCCCACAGGAGACCCCCGTGAACCATCAGGTCTTGTCCAAGGCAGTTGCAGCCGTACCTTCCTTCTGTCGCTGTTTGGCGCCTTCCAGCAAAATCTCGACAAACGCCCGGGCCGAAGCGCTCAGCGGTTCATCCTTGCGGGTGACCACGCCATACTCCAGCGCGGGTACATGCAAGGGGCTGCGCAGCTCCTTGAACTGCCCGCTGGCCAGCTGCGCGGCAACCATCGAACGCGGCAACATGGCAATCATCGGCGCCGATTGCAGCAGCTGCAGGAACATCGGCATGGAGATGGTCTCGACGCTGTCGACGGGCGTGGCAATACCGGCCACACGGAACGCCTGTTCCAGGCGGTTGCGGATCGGCGTGCCCACCGGGTACAGCACCCACGGCCAGTCGCCCAGCGCCGACAGTGGCGGGCTTTCCAGCTGGTTGAGCGGGTGCTCGCTGTTGACCACCAGGCTGAACGGTTCGGGTTCGAGGGGCTGGAAGTCGAACAGCTGGCTGAAGCGCTCTTCGGTGAAGCGGCCAATCATGATGTCGAGCTTGTTCTGCTCCAGCATGGTCAGCAGGTGATCACTGGAATGCTCCACCACTTCGATCGACAGCAGTGGGCTGCGCGCCTTGATCGCGGCAATGGCCTGCGGCAGTACCAGCGCAGTGGCGGCAAAGATGCCGCCGACGCGGATAAAACCGTGCCCGCCGTTGCGCAGGCGGTTGACCTGGTCGACGAATTGCTGCGACTCGGCCAACGCACCCTGGGCATAACGCACCACATATTCACCCAGCTCGGTGGGCGGCATGCTGCGTGGCAGGCGCTCGAACAGGGCAAAGCCGAACTGCTCTTCGAGATCGCGCAGCATCTTGCTCAGGGCCGGCTGGCTGAGGTTCATGCGCGTAGCGGTTGCGTGCATGTTGCGGGTGCGCGCCAGGGTGTCGATCAGCACCAGGTGCTTGTAGCGGATCCAGTTGCAAAAGCTGGAATGAGTCAGGTCCGGCGACATCGGCAGCAGGCCTCAGGCAGGTGAAAAGGCAGGGTTATTGCGCCCGCAGGTAGCGCAGCAAGGTATCCAGGGCAACCGAGTTGGGCCGCGAGCGCAGGGTCAGCACGCCCAGGTTGGCCATGGTCAGCGGCAGCTCTACCGGCAGGATGGCAACCATGCCATAGCGGGCATAATGCTCGGCCACGTCATTGGGTACCACCGCAATCATTTCGGAGGCTTCGAGCATGGCGGTGGTGGCCAGGATCGAGGCGGTTTCAACGATGTCCAGTGACTGCACCATGCCCCCGGCCTGCAACGCACTTTCGACACGGCGGCGCATCGGGCTGCCGATGGGGTGCAGGATCCAGGTCAGGGCCACCAGGTCACTCAATTGCAACCCGACAGCCGCCGCCAGAGGGTGCCCGGCGCGGGCAATCACGCGCATCTGCTCACCGCCTTCAAACAGCTCGATGTTCAGGTCCTGGCTGTCGCTCTGGTCTGGCAGGCGGCCCACGACCATGTCGAAATCGCCGCGCAGCAACGCGGGCAGCAAGGTATCACTGGTGCCCACTTCCAGCGAGATACGCACTTTGGGGTGGTCGCGCTTGTAGGCCAGTACCGCCTTGGTCAGCACGCCCGGCACCGGGCCCATGACGCTGCCCACCCGCACCAGGCCCGAGGCCCCGCGCGCCAGTTCGGCGATTTGCGCCTGGGCATGCTCGAACTCATGCAGCGCGCTTTGTGCATAGCGGATCATCACCTCACCGTAGAGCGTTGCTTGCATGCCGCGCGGCAAGCGCTCGAACAAACGCACGCCAAGGCGTTCCTCAAGCTGCTGCAGCAACAGGCTGGCCGCCGGTTGCGTGGTGTGCATCGCCGCAGCGGCGCGGCGCAGGTTGCCGAACTCGCCCAGCGCATTGAGCAGCGTGATCTGGCGGCTGGAGATTCTCAATGCACCAAGGCTGGCAGGCGCCTGGGTTGGGTCGATTGGCAAGCAAGACATATCGAATCCGGTATCGCTGATTAAGAATTGGCGATTATGCCTGTATCGCTCGACAACCTACAGTCAGGTCTCCCAGCGCTTGAGCAGAACAAGAGTCGACCATGAGCATACGTATTACCCACCTGAGCGTTCGTGACATTCGTTTTCCTACTTCGCTGTCGCTGGATGGCTCCGACGCCATGAACAGCGCCCCGACTATTCGGCAGCCTACGTGGTGCTGCACACCGACGCCGAGGGCCTTGAAGGCCACGGCCTGACGTTCACCATTGGCCGCGGCAACGAGATCTGCGCGGCAGCGGTGCAGTCACTGGCCCCCCTGATCGTCGGCCTCAGCCTCGAAGAGATTACCGCCGACATGGGCGGTTTCTGGCACCGTTTTACCGTCAGCGACAGCCAACTGCGCTGGCTGGGCCCGGAGAAAGGCGTGATCCACCTGGCCACTGCGGCCATCATCAACGCGGTGTGGGACCTGTGGGCCAAGCGCGAAGGCAAGCCGGTGTGGAAACTGCTGGCCGACATGACACCCGAGCAACTGGTGCGCTGCCTGGACTTCAGCTACGTCACAGACGTGCTCACCCCCGAGGAAGCCATTGCCCTGCTCCGCCGCCAGGCCCCAGGCAAGGCCCAGCGTGAGGCGCAGATGCTGCGCGAAGGCTACCCCGGCTATACCACCGCGCCAGGCTGGTTGGGTTACAGCGAAGAGAAGATGCGCAAACTGGCCCGCGAGGCCGTGGAAGATGGCTGGACCCACATCAAGCAGAAGATCGGCGCCGACCTGGAAGAAGACATCCGCCGCGCCAGCATCCTGCGCGACGAAATTGGCTGGGAGCGCACCCTGATGATGGATGCCAACCAGGTGTGGGGCGTGGAGGAGTCGGTTGCCAACATGCGCCGCCTGGCCGCCTTCGAACCGCTGTGGATCGAAGAGCCGACCAGCCCGGACGACATCCTCGGCCACGCCACCATTCGCCAACGCATCGCGCCGATTGGTGTCGCCACCGGTGAACACTGCCACAACCGGGTCATGTTCAAGCAGATGTTCCAGGCCGGTGCGCTGGATTTCTGCCAGCTGGATGCCGCCCGCCTGGGTGGCCTGAACGAGGTGCTAATCGTGCTGCTGATGGCGGCCAAGTACGACGTGCCGGTGTGCCCGCACGGCGGCGGCGTCGGGCTGTGCGAATATGTGCAGAACATCGCCCTGTTCGACTACATCGCCGTGTCTGCCTCGCTGCACAACCGGGTACTGGAGTACGTCGACCACCTGCATGAGCACTTCATCGACCCGGTGGTGATCCGCCGTGGGCGTTACATGCCGCCGCAACGCCCAGGCTACAGCATCGAAATGCATGCCGAGACCCTGGAGCGCTACCAGTACCCCAACGGCGCGGTGTGGCTCGATATCAACCGTTCCTGAACAACAGGCCTGGGTGTGCCCCCAACCAGGGGCACACCACCAGCACTTTTCACGGGGAAAAAAACAATGACAACCCTCACCAGCGCAGCGGCTTCGGCCCCTGCCGCCACCACCGAGCAGCGCCTGAACGGCCTGCTACTGCGCAAATTGATGCCACTGCTCATCGTCGTCTACGTGATGAGCTTTCTTGACCGCACCAACATCGCCCTGGCGAAAGCCAGCATGGGCATCGACCTGGGCCTGTCGGCAGCGGCCTATGGCCTGGGTGCCGGCCTGTTCTTCCTGACCTATGCGCTGGCCGAAGTGCCCAGCAACCTGATCATGCACCGGGTGGGCGCGCGCTTCTGGATCACCCGCATCATGATCACCTGGGGCCTGCTCTCGGCGGGCATGGCCTTCGTCCAGGGAGAAACGTCGTTCTACATCATGCGCCTGCTGCTGGGGGTGGCCGAAGCGGGCCTGTTCCCCGGGGTGATGCTGTACCTCACCTACTGGTTCGACCGCGAACAGCGCGCCCGCGCCACGGGTTACTTCCTGCTGGGCGTGTGCCTGGCCAACATCCTCAGCGGCCCGCTGGGCGGTGCGCTGCTGGAAATGGACGGCGTACTGGGCTGGCATGGCTGGCAGTGGCTGTTCGTGCTCGAAGGCTTGCCTGCCGTGGCCTTGGCCTATGTGGTATGGAAGAAGCTGCCCGATGGCCCGGCTTCGGCGCCTTGGCTGTCGGCCGCCGACGCCCAGGACATCGAACGCCGCCTGGCCGCCGAACGGGCTGCCGCGCCACAGCAGAACAAACTGGGGCAGATGTTCCGCGACCGGCAGATCTGGCTGGCAATCGCGGTGTACTTCGTGCACCAGATCACCATCTACACGGTGATTTTCTTCCTGCCGGGTATCATCGGCACTTACGCTGCGCTATCACCCTTCCAGATAGGCCTGCTGACTGCCGTGCCGTGGATTGCGGCTGCCATCGGTGCTGCCACCTTCCCGCGCCTGGCCACCTCGCCACGCCGTTGCCGCACCCTGCTGTTCTGCGGCTTGCTGACCATGGCGACCGGGTTGCTGCTGGCGTCGCTGGCCAACACGTTCATTGGCCTGATCGGGTTTTCACTGACCGCCCTGATGCTGTTCGTGGTGCAGTCGATCCTGTTTGTGTTCCCGTCCAGCCGGCTGAGTGGCAACGCCCTGGCGGCGGGCCTTGCGTTTGTCACCACTTGCGGCCTGTTGGGTGGCTTCGTCGGGCCGTCGGTGATGGGCCTGATCGAGCAGGCCACCGGCAGCACCCGCAACGGCTTGTGGATCATTGCCGCACTGCTGGTGCTGGCAGCGGTGCTCAGCACCCGCTTGCGCCAGGGGCAAGAGCAGGCATAGTCAGCGTGAAACGCTGGCAGGTCGCCCGCAGCGCGGCTCCAGTGCCTGCGCCAGGCGCTCCACCGCCTGCTGCAGGTCATCTGGCTGGTCACCCAGCCAGACCAGGGCCATGTACTGCTGGTAACGCCCCTGCAGGCTGAACTGCCTGCCCGGCAGTGCATGCAAGGCGGAACCTGCCAGCGCCGCAACGATGCAATCCCACCGCAACGGTTGGCGAAAACGCACCCACAGCATGCGCCCCCCCTGGGGCGTCTGCATCGCCACCTGCTGACCGAACTGCAACGCCAGCGCGCGTACCAGATATTGCGTGCGCCTTTCCAGCTCGGTACGCAGCTCTACCAGGTGTATCTCGATTTGCCTTTTACCCAACATCAGGGCAAGCGCTTGCAGGCGCAGCGGCGCAAGCCGAAAGGCCCGTTCGGCAAATGCCTTGGCCAATGCCGCGTCATGGCTTAGCACATAGGCGTAAGGTGCCTCGGCCCCCACTGCGGTCTCGAATGCCCCCAATACCAACAGCGAGCGAGGGTCGACCCAGTCGCGCAAGCGCGTGCGTGGCGGCCCGCTGTAACAATGTTCACTGTCCAGGTCGTTTTCCAGCAACCATACAGGGTGCTGGCCCAGTAGCTGACCAAGCTGCTGCTGGTAGTGCGGCGACACCAGCCGCCCTTGCGGCATGCCCAGGCAAGACGGCATGACCAGCATGCACACCGGCTCGGCGCCCAGCAACCGGGCCAAGGCCCGCAGGTTCGGGTTGCCGCGGCTATCTGCAGGTACTTCCAGCACCCGCATGCCGGCACGTGCCAAAGCGTGCAGCACCTGCCAGCAACAGGGCGACTGCACCAGCACCGTTCCGCCCTGCAAGGCAAGCCCCGCGAGCACTGTATCCAGCAACGCTTGCACATCAGGGGCCAGTTGAACGTCCTCGGCACGCCAGTACAGGCTGGAGGAACGGGTATAAGACTCAGCCACGGCATTGCGCAAACGGGTATCGCCGAGCGTTTCCCACGGTGCAACACCGCTGGCGCGCTGACGGGCCAAGCGCCGCTCGTGGCCTAGCAGCATACGCTCCAGCAATGGCTGCACCGGCAAAGGTGACTGCGGGTGCATGGGCGCTGCCGCTGCCTTGGAAGCGACCTGAGCGTAATAGCCGGACCTTGGCAGACACTGGACGCGGCCTTCTTCCTCCAGCAGGTTGTAGGCACTCTGCACGGTCGCCAATGAAACCCGCAGCCGCCGGGACATTGCACGCAGCGACGGCAACTTGCAGGGGCCACCGCCTGAGGCCTGCTCGATCAACGCTTCCAGGTAGCGATACACCTTGCGATAGGCGAACTCGCCAGGAACCGCTTGCCCCATCAAGGCAACGCCGCTGGGCCACGGCGGCGCCCCGACGACGGCCTTGGCAACAGCCTGAGGTGCACGTCGCGGCGGGCCAGGTGGCTCTGCAAGCGCCAGGCCGTCAACGGCGTGCGCCCTTCATAGATCGCCCGCAACTGCCCCAGCGGCAGGCCACTGGTATTCACCAGCCAGTCCCTCACCGCATCGGGGCAGGGTTTGCCTTGCAAGGCCCGGTGCAGGTACGGCAACGCTACCAGCATGTCGGCATGCCGACATTGCAGAAAACGCTCCAGCTTCTTCCCCTGCCGGGCGAACGGGCTGAACAGCAGGCACACCAGTTGGGTCTGGTTGATACCGTAGGCTTTACCCAGCGGTAGCGTTTGTACATCGCGAGGCTTACTGTCGGCCGAATGGTCTGCCAGCCGCAACGCCGGGCGAGCAGCCGGCAGCTCAAGGCTGCGTGCACGCAGCTCGCGCAATTGTGCCGGCGCATACGGGTCGACGAATGCCGACAAAGGCCAGGCATCCTCGGTAGTTTCGAGTCCACCGCCCAGCATCGCGTCAAGTTGCTGCCCTTCAAGCAGCTGCGGCAGCAGGTCATCCATGGCAATCACCCGCAACGGTTCCTCCTCCGTGACAGCGCACTGTGTCGGCTTCGCCAGGCTGCCCGGAGAGACTTCGATAACAGCCTGCAACCGGCTCAGCCCGTGGGCCAGCGTCGCCAGGCACTGATGCAACACATGAGGGCCGCGCTCCCCTGCCAGGCGCAGGCTACGCCGGGCCCAGGCCAGGTATCGGCGCCGCTGGCGCACGGGAATGGCGGTGATCAAGACGTCGGCCGGTGTCGGTGCCTGCAATGCACAACACACGGCATCCGCCAGCTCCAGATGCAGGCGGCTACCCAGCAGGGCTTCGGGCCTGGCATCGACCATGTGACCAAACATCAGCATGGCGTTCCTCGCCAGCAGCCCACGTTCGGGCGCAGCCGAAGGCCGACGGCTGAAGGGCACCACGTCGCGCCCTTCGATCATCTGCAACTGAACCCGCGGGTCATCCTGCATGAACAGGGCACTGAAACTCCGCTCGTGGCCTTCGAGCGTATCGCTGGCGGCCACCGGCAGGCTGACCACCAGCACCCTCAACTGAAAGGTTACCGGCGCACGCAGGGCGATGCTCAGTTGCGCCGCACGCAGCATGGCCAGCAGCCGGACACTGCGGCAATCGCCGCCCTGCAGCACCAGCACGCGGAACGTACCGATGCACTCGAGCCCACCTGCCGCCACCAGCAATCGCTGTATCAGCAATTGCAATGATGCCCGCTGCGCCTGCGACATCTGGCTCAACAAGCGCTCGAGCACTTGCTGGTAGATATAGTGCATTGCCTGATCGTGAATAGCCGTCACGAAATCACCTCATCAACTTCATGCAGCCAACGCGTGCTGAATCTTGTGTTCAAGTTTCAATACGTCCTGTGCTTACCCCGAAGAAATTCCCTACAACCAAATTGAAGTAATGACGTAACGCATCACTGTCGCCAGACCATCGAAAAAACATCAATGCCGCGACGGCCCGTCGCTACCACACATAGCCGATCCTCAGGCATAGCCATGCTCATCCCACGCTCCTTGCGCAAACTATCATGGGGCTATTATCGGGGGATGCAGAGCGAATAGAAGATACAGATCGAGGTAAAAAAACCATTCAGCAAGATTGCAGAGACACACTGAACCTCTAGCAGGAAGCGTTCAAGGCTGAATAGTTGGCGGAATATTTCCACGCAATCACAGGCCATTGCCTTATATGTAGTCCACGTCTGACTTCAATGTAGGAATGGTCTTTTTATTGGGACTGAAATAATTCTGCTCGCCCACAAAAAACCCGGGACTCTGCCCGGGTTTGTCGGCATTGCGAACCGCTGTCAGTGTTGCGCCATGTCCAGCACCACTCGCCCACCGCACGGGCATTGGTCCATGTAACGATGTGCCTCCACCACCTGCTCGAACGGGTACACCTTGATGATCTGCGGTGTCAGCAACTGATCAGCAGTGAACTGGTTGATGTCGCGCAAGGCACGCTGCAACGCCACCTGGTCCTGGCTGATGCCGAGTTCCGGTTTGCCGGTGAAGTTACCGATGCAATGCACGTAGAACTGGATATTCTTCTGGAAGGCTGCACAGGCCGGGAAAGGCGTCTGGTTACCGCCCTGCAGGCCATACAGCACCAGGCTGCCACGCGGCGCCAGCACATCGCCCAGCAGCGACATCTGCGGCCCGCCCATGCCGTCGAGGACCATGTCCACGCCGCGGCCATCGGTGTACTTGCCTACCTGCAGTAACAGGTCCTGCTCCTCGGTGACAATCACCTTGTCGGCACCCAGGCCCAGCAGGTACTCACGCTGCTCAGCCTCTTTGGTAGCCGCGAACACTTTCAGCCCCAAGGCCTTGCCCAATTGCACGAAGGCGGGGCCGGCACAATGGCTGGCATCGGTCACCAGCGCGGTCTGCCCGGCCTTGGCACGTGCCAGGTCAACATAGGCAAAATAGGCGATCAGCAAGGGCGTGTAGTGCACGCTGGCCTCGATCGGGGTGAGCACATCCGGGTAGCGGGTAATGGCGGTGCGCGGGAGCACGATGACATCACCGTACACCGGGTGGTCATTGGCACTGGTGGCCGGGAAGCTGGCGACCCGGTCGCCCACCGCAATGTCCTCGACCCCTTCACCGACCGCAGTCACCACCCCGGCCATTTCGTGGCCGATGCCCGCCGGCAGGCGTGCCTGGGACGGCGCCAGGTTCTGGCGCCAAAGCACGTCATACCAACTGACGCCAATCGCCTCGACGCGGATCTGTACCTCGTCGGCGGCGGGTGACGGTTCGGCCTGCTCCTCGCAACGGAGCACATCGGCAGCGCCGAACTTGTGGAAACGGATCATGCGGGACATCGCATACCTCGCCTTTGTGAACCTCTAATTACCACTGACTTTATCCGGGCTTTGGCGGTTAGACCATCAGTGGTCATTAATAGTCGACATGCTTGTCATCGATTGGGCACCTGACTTTCCCTGCAATTGGTCCCCCTAAACCCGTGCAGGGTAACAGCCTTTGGCCGTAAGATTCACCCCTGCCCCACTTTAGGCGAAGCGCACCGATGAATCGAAACGACCTGCGTCGTGTAGACCTCAACCTGCTGATCGTGTTTGAAACACTGATGCATGAGCGCAGTGTGACCCGCGCCGCGGAAAAACTGTTCCTCGGCCAGCCGGCCATCAGCGCGGCCCTGTCGCGCCTGCGCAACCTGTTCGACGACCCGCTGTTCGTGCGCACCGGCCGCAGCATGGAGCCGTCCGCACGGGCCCACGAGATCTTCGCCCTGCTGTCGCCAGCACTGGATTCGATTTCCACTGCGGTCAGCCGCGCCGCCGAGTTCGACCCTGCCACCAGCAATGCGGTGTTCCGCATCGGCCTGTCGGACGACGCCGAGTTCGCCCTGCTGCCCCAGTTGCTCAAGCGTATCCGCGCCGAAGCACCGGGCATTGTGCTGGTGGTGCGGCGGGTCAACTACCTGCTGATGCCAACCCTGCTGGCCTCGGGGGAAATTTCGGTGGGGGTCAGCTACACCAGCGACCTGCCGGCCAACGCCAAGCGCAAGGTGCTGCGCCGCAGCATGCCGAAGCTACTGCGCGCCGACAGCGTGCCCGGCGGTATCACCCTGGACGACTTCTGCGCGCGGCCGCATGCGCTGGTGTCGTTTGCCGGCGACCTGTCCGGCTTCATCGACGAAGCCCTGGAAGAACTCGGCCGCAAGCGCCACGTGGTGCTGGCGGTGCCGCAGTTCAACGGGCTGGGGAGCTTGCTGGCGGGGACGGACATCGTGGCCACTGTGCCGGACTACACCGCCGATGTGCTGACTGCTGCGGGCGGGCTGCGGGCCGAAGACTTGCCGATACCCGTGCGCAGTTTCGAACTGCACATGGCCTGGCGCGGGGCGCAGGACAACGACCCGGCGGAGCGGTGGTTGCGGTCGCGGATACAGATGTTCTTTGGGGACCCCGATAGCCTCTGACCGAGTTCCACTGAGAACCAATAATGCTTCAAAAGCATAGACTTAGAGCAAATCATCGTCCGTTTCCGTCCATCGGAATCCACTCAATTCCAGCTTGACTGGGGGTATCTTTGGGGGACACCAAGCCCAAACTGAAAAAGATACCCCCACATCATGTCCCCCGAAAAACCGCCACCCTTCCGCCAGAAACTCAGCGATGCATTCATTCGGTCGTTGACCACATCAGGCAAGTACGCCGATGGCGACGTGCCGGGTCTCTATCTACAAGTGCGTGCCTCGCTCAAGCCTGGCAAATCTCCCTCCCGGCACTGGCGACTGAAGTACCGTCTTCGCGGCAAGGAAAACGTGTTCGTGATCGGCAGGTATCCGGATGTGGGCTTGAAAGAAGCCCGCGAGCTCGCCCGGGCAGCGCGCAATAGCGTGGCCAATCACATCGACCCACTCAAAGCCAAAAAAGCCAAGATTGAGGCGCAATGGCTAAATGAGTCACGTACGTTCGCCTACGTCGCTGAGGAGTGGATGAAGTTCAAATCCGCCGACCTAGTCAGCAAATCCGTCGCAGGATTTCGCGGCGCACTGCAGAACCACATTTTACCCGCTATCGGCGAGCGGCCCGTCAGCGAAATCAAACTCGAGCACATCACCGCGATCATTACCGAGTTGCGATACAAGCGAATCATGGCGATGGCGAGGCGCGTGCGGACGATCATTCGCTCCATCCTCGGCTTTGCCGAAGGACGTGGCTGGGTCGAGCGAAATGTGGCCCTGAGCAACACTGAGGAACTCAAGATCCGCCACGTGGTGACCAGCAACCCGGCCATTGAGCGGCCTGCTGATCTGGGCAAGTTTCTGCTGCGCCTGGATGATCTGAACCTTGGGAGCGTGGCCTATGCGATGCGCCTACTGGTGCTGTTGCCGGTTCGGCCGGGCGAACTTGTGAAGATGCGCTGGGAGGATGTCGATATGATCGGCGCCGATTGGCGATATGTGGTCAGCAAGACCAAACATCTGGACAAGAGCAAGCATATCGTGCCGCTCCCAGAGCAAGCGCTAGTCCTACTGCGCGAGCTGCACAAAGATCGGTTGGTTGATGATGCCGGTCACGGCTGGGTGTTCGGATCGCCTGTCTATCCAGGCCGGTCAATCGATGCGACGTCCATCCTCAAGTCGCTGCAAAAAGTCTGGCCTGAGTACGCAATCACCGCTCACGGCTTTCGGGCTACCTACCGCACGATCGCTCATGAGCATTTGGGCATCGATCCAATTGTACTGGAGCTGTCGCTATCGCACCGGATGCCAGGTGCGCTGGGAGCAGTTTACGCACGCGCTCAGCTCTTGAGTCAGCGCCGGGAAGCCGCGCAACTGTGGGCGAATTACTTAGATCAGCTTCGGAACAATACAAAGCTAGCGCTTGCAGATTAATCGCCGCCCCCTGAATTGAAGCCCAACGGTAACGGCCCCAGTCGTCTTTCTTCCCGTAACACGCCAAACGAATTTGGCGGAGTATGCGGGATTCGAACTCAACAGCACAGCTCCAAAAGTCAAAATTTTTACTGATAAAAATCAATATCTTATGAAAATCAGTTCGAATGCAGCGTAGTCATTCGAAGTGTATTTCCACTCCCGACCACCGGCATCCAAAACCCGACGCCCGGCCGCTCTAGAACAGCATATTTGGGGTAGCTTGAATGTTGCCGCAGTCTTCTAGCTTCCGCCCAGTTCCGCCTGTTTCCTGGCTACGAGTGGGGGACCAAATGGGGGACCGGATTTAAAGATCGGAGGTCACCACCATGCCCAAGCTCACCGCGAAATTGATTGAAAACCTCAAGGAGTACGGCAAGTACGATGATGGCGATGGCCTGCGCCTTGTCATTCGAAAGTCTGGAAAAGCGTGGGTGCTGCGCTACCAGCTTGCAGGCAAGCGCAAGGAAATCGGCTTGGGCCCTTACCCTCACTATGGATTGAAGGAGGCGCGCTCCCGCGCCGACACCCACAGAGCATTGATTCGTGAGGGCATCGACCCCTTGACACATAAGGCTGATGCACTCCAGCAGGCTGAGGCTGCTAGGATTGCTCGAGAGATGAATCTTGAAAACACTTTTCGCGCTTGTGCGGTGGACTACATCGAAGCCCATAGAGCTGGCTGGAAAAACGCAAAACACGCGCAACAATGGGTCAACACTCTTACTACTTATGCATTTCCCTTTATCGGAGAAAAGCCAGTCGACGAGGTTGAAACAGACGATATCCTGGAGATTCTGAATCCAATATGGACCGCTAAGCCTGAGACAGCGTCCAGGGTCAGGAATCGGTTAGAACTCGTTCTCGATGCCGCCAAAGCACGCCGACTGCGCACGGGTGAAAATGCCGCTCGCTGGCGAGGTCACCTGGACAAGCTTCTGCCCAGAAGAAGGCTGACAGATCGTGGTAACCATCCCGCTCTACCTTGGGAGCAATTGCCAGCCTTCATGGCGGAGCTTGAGCATTCCACTGACCTTAGTTCAACTGCGGTGAAGTTAACCGTTCTGTGTGCTCTGCGCACAAGCGAGGTGATAGGTGGGTACTGGGAAGAAATTGATCTGGACGAAGAGATTTGGACTATTCCGGCTGCGCGAATGAAAGCCGGACGCCAGCACCGGGTACCTTTATCTGAAGCCGTCCTTCACACGCTCAGATGTCTGAAGGCGGAAAGCAAAAGCGAATTGCTTTTCCCGGGTCGAAGCATGAGTCGACCGCTCTCGAACATGGCAATGCTACAAAAAATACGCGGAATGGATGAGAAGTCCTTAGCCAACGACGGACCAGGCTGGCGCAATGAAGCTGGCGAAGTCATCACCATGCATGGTTTCCGATCAAGCTTCAGAGATTGGGCCGCCGAGACTACTAATTTCGCCAACATCGTCCCTGAAATGGCCTTGGCGCATAAAATCAGTAGTGCTACTGAAGCAGCGTATCGACGAGGCGATCTGCTGGAAAAACGAAAACAACTTATGGAGGAATGGGCTTGCTATGCATTGTCAGGTTGCAAAACCACTTGACACAAGCCGACGCGGGCTGAAATGGCCACGACGATTCGCTAGTTCTTAATTGCATACAGGGAGAATGGGCCACACACGACTTTCGCCGTATCGGGACGACCACGATGCATGAGCTTGGTGTGATACTCGAGATCATTGATCATTGTCAAAATCACTTGCGAGTGAGACTTAAAGGCGCGCTGCTATTATCTGGAATATGACTATACCAAGAAGAACAATCAGATTGAACCAAGTGGAAGACCGCCTTAAAACGATTATTCGAGCCCCAGCAACTGCAAACTAGCCATAAACTAAACTCAACAGGTAACGAGACTCGCACCGGACTTGCGAGCTATTGAAATCCAATGATTATCTATCACCCCCCAATAGGAGCGGCCTTACTCTCTTTGCATCGACACTCAAGATTTCTAAAAAATGACGGGACCAACCAACAACGACTTCCAATGTTTATACAGGCCATTGGCTGTGGGTCGGAACAAAAACATATTATTTGCCAGCTCAACCCACTGCCATCGCTTATGACGCGTAGGTCATTCAGACCACACCCCAATGCAAGCCACGCTCATCGCTCATTTTGCGCACCATCGCGCTAAAGAACTGTGTAGCGAAACCACTCTCACGGATCAGCATGGCCGTCAGACCCGCGCACTTGGCGGCAATGCCATGTTCCAGCATATGGTCCTCGCCACCCAATGCTCCAGCAGCGCACTGATTTTCCGCAGCGCGCTGGACAGTCCAAGCTAGGAACAACGCTTTCTCGATGCTGCTTTCACCCACTGCGATTCCATGGTTGCGCAGCACCAGCACGTGCTTATCACCCAGACTGGCAACCATCCGTGATTTCTCATCATCAAACAGTGTAATGCCCTCGAAGATGTGGTAACCCACTCGGCCGTAGAGTTGAGCACCGTAGAAATCGTCGTGAGTAAATCCTCGGACTTTTTGCGCCACGGCGCTCACTGCTGTTGTGTGTGTATGGATCAGGCAGTTAATGTCTTCCCGCGCTTCATGTACGGCGGAGTGCAGGGCAAAACCAGCTGGATTACCCACATACTCTGAGGTTTCAAGCTTGTTGCCGTGCAGGTCCACCTTGAGTAGATTGACGGGAGTGACCTCGGTGTAATTCCTTAGAGATCCGCTTACAGATGGGAATGAATGGCACTAATTCATGTTGGACTGAATTTCTTGAACGCTGGCGATGTCGTAGTGATGGCGCGCTGCTACGTCTTGCTGGAAGAAAGCAAGCAGACCTGGATGTCCCTCCCTTCCTGCAGCCGCATGTCCGAGTACCCGTATGAAAGAGCTGCGTTCCGCTGCGAAGATAATTCGCCCAACTGTTCTCATCGTTGAGGATGAACCCATGATTCGAGAGCTTTTGACCCTGTACCTGGAAGAATGGGGGGCCATGGTGACAGCGGTGGCGACTGCCGATGACGGTAATGAGGCGTTGAGGAAGCAAGATTGGACGCTGCTGATAACGGATGTCCAAACGCCTGGTTTACTCAATGGGGTTGATCTTGCCTGGATGGCAAGCCAGCAAAAACCTCAGACGCGTATCATTGTCATGAGCGGATACTACGACTCTGCAGGGAGAGTGTTGCCGCCAGGTGCGGAGTTCCTTCCTAAGCCGTGGCCAATAACCCAGCTCCAGGAACTGCTCTGCGCTCAGCTTCACGCCGACGGGGCCGGAAGGTCGGCGTCTGCGAAGCTTGTTCCTTCCCAAACGTTCGCGAACAAAGCTTAAGGACGCCACACTCGCCTGCACCAGTTCTTTCGCGCAATCCGTCGGCCTCGGCCAAAACCCACGGAGTAAACACCCCCCGCCGTGACGTCCGAGTTGAACACAGACTTTCCTGTGTGACGACATGAGGTGAAAGATCATGGCTAACAACCAAACCAATCGTGGCCATCAAGGTGGTACTGCTCAGAACAATCCTAGCAATTTTGCCAATGATCGCGAAAAAGCGTCGGAGGCAGGTCGCAAAGGCGGGCAGAGCTCAGGCGGCAATTTTGCCAATGACCGTGAGCGTGCCTCCGAGGCAGGCCGTAAAGGCGGGCAAAGCAGCCACGGCGGCGGGCGCGGTAGCGAAAACCGTTAACTTGAAATGAGCCTGGCCGGGGTGCATAGCACTCTGGCCACTTTTTGAGAAAATGAAAGCAGTCTTAAGAAGACAGCGAAATGGGCAACAAGGGTTTGCCTCTCGCTCGAAGACGACCGCCAACGAACACTAGCGCCAATGACGCTGCCGCTAGCAATAGGCTCAGCCCTAGCATTTGGCTAGTGAGGTTATGAAATCCTGAAGCCGCAGCGCCGATTATGGCCAACATTCCTGAAAGCCCAGCGTAGCCTACCGCAGTCATCAGCCATCCCCAGTTACGCATCCCCTACTCCTCCAATGATGATGCCAGGTCTCGAATCAGCCTGATTACGACCATACGCATCTGGCTAAGTGCCATCGGTGTGTGCAGGCGCGCCTAGAGTTTGAAGCGTACATGGATACAGCTTTTACTATCCTGCCGATCAACCTCCACTGCCGCGCTACCGTAACCGGAATAGCTTTTGACCAATCGCATGCCAAGCCCCGTACCTGTCGGCTTAGGATAATTATCAGGGAAGCCGTCGCCCTCATCCCTGACGGTGAGTAGGGCATGGTCGCCGGCATGCTTGACGCCCACCTCAATGTCGCCCTTGCCATACTTGAGGGCATTCGTGATCAGTTCAGAAATTACCAGTCCCAAGGGCGCCATTCTTTCTGGAGGCAATACGAAGTCATCAGCCTTCAGCACAATTTTGCGGTCGGCTAAGGCTCTGCCCAGATCCCCCAGCAGAGCAGTAAGGTAATCACGAGCACGAAGTTCTTGATCTTCGGCAGCTTGGTACAGCCGCTCGTGAACCGTGGCAATGGTCACTACTCGGCCTGCAGCGGTTTCAAGCTGCAATTTAACCGCTGCATCAGGCGTGAGATTGGCCTGCAGCAACAGCAGCGTATTTACCAAGTGAAGGCTGTTCTTAACGCGATGGTGGATCTCTTCGAGATAGAGGTCGCTTCGGTTTTGCTTGCTATTCTGAGCCTCGATGAGCGACAGCAATTCAGCTTCATACTGATGACGCTCTGTGATATCCCGCGAAACGGCAATAATTCGCTCGACCTCGCCGTCTGTACCTAATATCGGCGCCACCGTCACATCCCACCATTTCGGAACGTCGGGAGATATCGGACAATATGCCTCAAATCTAGCGGGTTCACCGCCACGAACTTTCCCGACTGTTTCCCAGACGAGAGAGCGAGCCTCCTCGGGCCACAAGTCATACCAGCGCAACCCTTTGACCTTGGTAGTTGGACCGCTAGGAAGGTAAGCCCGGCTTCGTTCATGAATTCGATCTCACCGCTTGGCGTCAAGATCTCAACCCAATCAGGGCTAGCGTTCAAAAGGGTTTCCGAATAAGGGTCGGCAAGAGGGGCATCCGTACCCGCAGACATTCGTTCGAGGGCCATGGAAATGACGTTCGAGATACCTTCCAAAAATACCAGATCGCTCTCTACAAAATCGTCTCCGTAACTGCTATCGGCCTCAAGAACACCAAACGGGCTTAGAACACCCCGGATCGGGACATTCATTGCACGCTCAATACCATATTTCTTCAGTAACTCCGGTGTCCGAAAGCGGCTCTCCGTGCCTAAATGATTCGAGAGGACGGGCCTATAGGTACTCAAAGCGTATCCAGCTGGGCTAGCCGCGTCGGCACCCACCGTGGCCCGTCCGATGTCAGAGGCATCCCAACCAACACCATGGGACAAGACAAAACCTTCTTCGTCAGCCACTGGTTGAAGCACCTTTGAAAATCGAGTTTTCATTCCTTCCGCGACGACTTCACATGCATGGGTGAGTAATACATCCAAATCAGTAGCCTTCAAGGACATCACCCCGAACTCGACCACGAGTTCATGCTGACGGTGCAGCCGCGCATGGGTCTTCTTCAAAGCCGTTCGGATTGTTTCGTCCGCTGGTAGCTGCTGCATAGTCTTCCCTTCCGGATTAACGGGAAACGCCCAAACTCCTTTTTGAGCGTGAAGGCGGTTCGCTTACCGCCTCCTACGATAGCCGTAAATCCATAACGGCGCATGACACACCACTCATCGCTTCGGAGCAACGGCTCAACAAGCCAGAGCCCTAACACATAGGAGAAAAGAGCAGACCTTTCATGCCGAAAACCATTCTGATTGTGGAGGACGACGACCTTCTCAGAGACCTCACCGCTGAGAGTCTCTCGTCACTTTACGCCGTTACCATAGAGCCCTGTGCGAATGCTGACGAGGCGTTGGATAGGCTATCCCGTGACAACGCTCCCAGTTTGGTGGTGACCGATATCCATATGCCTGGAAGCATGGACGGCTTGGGCCTGGCGCGCGAGATTTGGCGCAGGTGGCCTACCCTGCCAGTCACTTTGACTTCGGGCGATGCAGTGATTGACACTGGCTTGTTACCTGCTCGAACAGCGTTTCTTCCCAAACCTTGGCAGATATCCGATCTCGCCTTATTAATCAACAAGCTAGTAACACTTCTACCTCAGGTAGAAAACTGATCCAGAGGATGCACCCTATCCCTTCCATGCTTCGTACCTGGCAAGAAGCGGCTGGACGCTCAGGCCATGGAGCAGAATGCTCAACGCCACCACTGACAGCACCAGGTTGATGCTCTGCGCGGCCAAGGTGGGAAGCAACCCATGATTAAGGGCATAGAACAGGTAGTAGAAGCTGCCGATACCTCGGATACCAAACCACCCTAAAAGCCCGCGCTGGCGGATATGTAGCATTCCTCGAGCCGGGAAAAGCAAGATGCTGATGGGACGAATGACAAAAAACAAGGCGCCGGCAACCAGCACTGCCCGCCAGTCCCAATGCTCAATGAGCACTGCCCCGAGCAGGGTCACCAGAAACACTTCCATTGCCCGTTCGATCAGGCTATCGAAAGCCAGCATGTCACCCAACATGATCCCCGCTGCTACCTGCGAGTCGTCGAGCCCTTTCACATCGCCTTTGACGGCCAGCTCTGGCGCCAGGTGCTGGTGACCAACCACAGGCTGTACCAGATGTTCAGCAGCCGGCTCCTCTGGACTATTGGCGGTCTTAACCTCCGCCTGCCGTAAACCGAGACCCGCAGCGAACACCGCAAGGAACCCATAGGCCTGTATCGACTCGGCGCTCACGTATGCCAACGCAATCAGGGCAAGGGCCAGATAGTCATTGGGCGAGACGGTGCTGTCGTCGTTGCGCAGACGCAAGAACAGCGTGAGCTTGCCCAGGCCGCGCCCCATCCAGTAGCCAAGCAGCATGCCTGCGGTTACTGCCCACAGCATGTCCTTGAGCAACCAGTCACTGAACCAGGCCTGGCCATTGTCCTGTTGCAGGAACAGTCCAAGCATGACGAAGGAACCGCCACGCCGTCGTTGAGCCCTGCCTCACCCGACAAGCTGAAACGGAAAAGATCATCGTCCTGGGCATCAACCACCTGCACCAGGGTTGCGAGAACGGGGTCAGTGGGTGCGAGGATCGCCCCGATCAGTAGCGAGATGCCCTCCCAAGTTCAGGCCGTAATGCAGCACCAGTGTTACACCCGCTCGACTTGCTCAGATCCAGCTGAAGAAGACCCAGCCCCGATGTACCCAGGCCGATACCCAGGGCAAGGCACACTACAGACGAGGTCACAGGGATCCAGCGCAGGTAGGAGGATGAGAGTGCGAGCAGCAGCAAGACTGCGCCCAGCATGGCGAACCAGACGATGAAGGTCATCTGCGCAGAAGCCTTGGGAAAGTGTTCAAGTATTTTTTTGACTTTTCGGTACCCCGCGTCGTTCCGCTGCGCTTAGTGGGCTCACCCAGCACCTGAGGGAATGTAAAATAAGATTTCAGCGCGACGCTGCGGTCAAACCCTATAGATCGCAGTGGAGATTACATCATGAAATTTGCCCAGTTCTGCCAATGGCTCGCCAACCACGCCGGTAAACCGAGCACCTTTTTGATCGCCGTGGTGTTGATTGCCATGTGGGCTGCGTCAGGGCCTTGGTTTCACTACAACGATACCTGGCAACTCATCATCAACACGTCGACCACCATCATTACATTCCTGATGGTTTTCCTGATTCAGAACACCCAGAACCGGGACAACGACATCATCCACGTCAAGCTCGACGAGCTTATCCGCGCTACGAAATCTGCGGAGCAATCAGTATTGGATCTCGAAGCGCTCGATAACCGGGAAATCCATAAACTTCGCAAGCAATACCAGGCAATGGGCAGCGAATGTGATCCCCACCATCATGCGCCTGCTGAGCATCAGACGGACGATTGTGCTCGGGATAACCTGCAGCGCTAGAGTCCTTGTTGGTCGAGCGGCGGGAGAGCTGAAGTTACATTTGCAGGGTGAAGCGCCTGGCCAATAGCTTGAGCGAGCTCGTCTATCGACCACGGCTTGAAGAGGTAGGTAACCGGTGGTGTGACCTGAGAAGCATCCAGCTGATAGCCCGAGGTCAGAATGGCGGGTAGCCCAGGCCACCTTTCGTGTGCCATGGAGATGAACTCCATACCTTTGATGCTTCCCGGAACACCGTGGTCGACAACGATCAACGAGCAGTCGCTATTGAGTCCCATCAAGTGAATCAAGGCATCTTCTGAGTTATCGAACGCATCGCAGGTGGCGCCCAACTCGATCAGGATGTCCACCAGAAGGGCTTGTAGCGTTGGATCATCCTCTACGACAACTACTGTCTTCCCTGACAGCGACAACCCCTCAATGTCGAGCTTCATCACCCTCTCTCCAGTCAGTAATCCAATTTTCGAGTGTTTCACTCATCCGGACATGCGTCGATGGGGGCTAAAGGCCACACATGCTCAATGGCCTTCGAACTTCGTCAAATCTCTCAGCATTTGATCCTTGCTGCAATGCCTGAAGTTGGACAACCAGTTCCACTTCTACCTTGTTGCCAAGATCATGCAGTCGTCGGGCAGTGGATTCATCGTAGCGAGCATAGCCGGCCTGGCCGAGGAGTCTAACCAGTGTTGAATGAGAAGCCTGGGCAAGCTTAACCGGCGTATCCAGGCCCTGCTGATCGACAAGAATCCGGTACGCCTCCACTGCTATGGTGGAGCGGATGCGCTTTCCCATGAGAAAACTGGCCAACAACCATTTGTACACGCCACCTACATCCGTCACCTCGATGCCAAGGTCACAGGCAGTAATGGTCTTCAACCTTTGCTGCTGCGCGGGTCAGTAGATCGTGGATAGGTGCGCTCCTCTTCGAGGGTGCCATCCGCTTTGTGGATCTTCACCGACGCCGTCTTACCATCAAAGAAATCTGCAAGGGTACTGACCAACTCCTGCTTTGTCGCAGCTCGTCTGAAGGCGCGTTCAGCACCGGCTTTCTTCAATTCCCAGCCATCCGATGTCGGGCTGAGGTGATAACTATCCATCACTTGGTTCTCCTCTCTATAGGGATTGGCCATCGTCCTGAATGTCTTCTTCAGCCTCAGCTGCATCCGTGGCATCGGCATCATTCAGTGGCGGCGACGTGGGCTTTTCAGGGTCGTTAATGAAGGGCACGTCGCTTGGGCCCTTCTCTTCTGAGCCTTCCGTTTTTAGGCTGCATGGCAACACCTCCAGGCACGTTGATGGTATGTAGGTCTTCAGGCCCCTTTAGGTAGCAGCTGAGAATTTGCCGACATCGATAGGTTGCGGAACGAATTCTGGGCCCTCGCCAGCCAGCCTCCACTTCACCTTGGCAACGCCATAACGCTCAGCCATCGGGCGACTGACCAGCTTGATGTTCTGCTGACTGAATCGCGGGATGATGCCAACACCGGCATCGCAACTGGCCCAGTGCCAAGCGACACCGTTGTCTATTTTTTCCAGACGGATAATGAATGTCCGAGGCTCACTGTGAAGCTCGTACTCAATTACATAGAGCTGCTGTCCCACCATCAGAATCCCTCCCTAGTCATGCGCTATTGAGCAAACCGGTAAAAAATAATTGAATCGCCCCTGGTTTCGTAGACACCTCCAAGCCTCATAATGAGGCCCAAATAGGAGGTGCC
>NZ_JBBMRJ010000020.1:0-106225 GCF_037993085.1 Pseudomonas sp. YNh
ATTGGTCGCCTCAACAGCAATTGCCGTGTTGAGAGGCTGTTGCTTCAGCCATTTCTTGATTTCCGGTTTGGTATTTTTCACCTTGAAGATCTCATCGCGATCATCGTGATGAATCACTAATTCTGCTTTCGCGACATCCGCACCCACGATCAATTTGCCAACCTGCATTGCCACGGGAGCCTCCTCACGTTATGGTTTTTTGGCTTGAAGGGGTTTCACCAAGAGGCGCTGGCTTGCTTCTATCGTCGTTTGCAAACGATGCATTCTTTATCGGCGCTTTGGTGGAAGGGGTGGGGCGATGTCTCCCACGGTCTGTACTGCTGTGAACAGTCAGAATCGGGCATTTAGTCCCACCACCCCTTCAAGTCTAACCATACAAGCGGGCATGCCCGCGAAAGGGCCGGCACAGGCAAAGCCCCCTAAAAACAAAAGCCCAATAATTTCAAAACCTTGGCGAACGCTGTGGATTCCCGCTAGCATCCCCCCCGCCATTTGCGCCAATAATAAGTCCAAGCCCGCACCGCCCAACCATCGAGGCCAGCATGTACATCTATCGTTTGGTCCTGCTTCTGGTCGTGGGGATCTACCTGTTCTCCCCGGCCATCATGGACTGGTGGATCGAACCGACCGGAGCCTGGTACCGCCCCTACCTGCTCTGGCTGATCCTGATCGTCGTCACCTTCATCCTGCAGAGCCAACGAGATGCCGATGAGCTTTAGCCTGACCCAGATGATCCTGATCAGCGCCGGGTACCTCATGGTGCTGTTTGGCGTGGCCTGGATCAGCGAGCGGGGGTTGATCCCGCGTTCGATCATTCGCCACCCGCTCACCTACACCCTGTCGCTGGGCGTGTACGCCAGTGCCTGGGCCTTCTATGGCTCGGTGGGCCTGGCCTACCAATATGGCTACGGCTTCCTTGCCTGTTACCTGGGGGTGTCCGGCGCGTTCCTGCTGGCACCGGTGCTGCTCTACCCGATCCTCAAGATCACCCGCACCTACCAGCTGTCATCGCTGGCCGACCTGCTGGCGTTTCGCTTCCGCAGCACCTGGGCCGGGGCGCTCACCACCATCATCATGCTGATCGGCGTGCTGCCGTTGCTGGCGTTGCAGATCCAGGCGGTGGCCGACTCGATCAGCATCCTCACCGGTGAGCCGGTCAAGGCCAGGGTGGCCTTTGCCTTCTGTACGCTGATCATCCTGTTCACCATCTTCTTCGGCTCGCGGCACATCGCCACGCGCGAAAAACACGAAGGCCTGGTGTTTGCCATCGCCTTCGAGTCGGTGATCAAGTTGCTGGCCCTGGGCGGTATCGGGCTTTACGCCCTGTACGGCGTATTCGGTGGCCCGCACGAGCTGGAAGTGTGGCTACTGCAGAACCAGACCGCCCTGGCCGCGCTGCACACCCCGCTGCAGGAAGGCCCATGGCGCACCCTGCTGCTGGTCTTCTTCGCCTCGGCCATCGTCATGCCGCACATGTACCACATGGCCTTCACCGAAAACCTCAACCCGCGCTCGCTGGTCAGTGCCAGCTGGGGCCTGCCGCTGTTCCTGCTGCTGATGAGCCTGGCCGTGCCGCTGGTGCTGTGGGCTGGCCTGCGCCTGGGCGCCACTACCAACCCCGAGTACTTCACCCTGGGCCTGGGGATTGCCGCCAACAACGAAGCATTGGCACTGCTGGCCTACGTCGGCGGTTTGTCGGCCGCCAGCGGCCTGATCATCGTCACCACCCTGGCGCTGTCGGGCATGGCCCTCAACCACCTGGTGCTGCCGCTGTACCAGCCCCCGGCCGAAGGCAATATCTACCGTTGGCTGAAGTGGACCCGCCGCGCGCTGATCGTCGCCATCATCACCGCCGGCTTCATGTTCTACCTGACCCAGAACAACCACCAGAGCCTGGCCAACCTGGGCATCGTCGCCTTCGTCGCCACCCTGCAGTTCCTGCCGGGCGTACTGTCGGTGCTGTACTGGCCCACCGCCAACCGCCGCGGCTTCATCGCCGGGCTGCTGGCCGGCACCCTGGTGTGGATGGTGACCATGCTGCTGCCGCTGCTGGGCAATCTGCAGGGCTTCTACATCCCGCTGCTGGACATGATCTATGTGCTGGACGATACCAGCTGGCACATGGCGGCCATTGCCTCGCTGGCGGCCAACGTTTTGCTGTTCACCCTGATCTCGCTGTTCACCAACGCCAGCACAGAGGAAGTCAGCGCGGCCGAAGCCTGCGCCGTGGACAACGTACGCCGCCCGCAGCGGCGCGAGCTGCACGCCGCCTCGCCGCAGGAGTTCGCCACCCAACTGGCCAAGCCGCTGGGCGCCAAGGCCGCACAAAAGGAAGTGGAACAGGCCCTGCGTGACCTCTACCTGCCGTTCGACGAGCGTCGCCCCTACGCCTTGCGCCGCCTGCGCGACCGCATCGAGGCCAACCTGTCAGGCCTGATGGGGCCGAGCGTGGCGCAGGACATGGTTGAAACCTTCCTGCCCTACAAGTCCGGTAACGAAAACTACGTGACCGAAGACATCCACTTCATCGAAAGCCGCCTGGAAGACTATCACTCGCGCCTGACCGGCCTGGCCGCCGAGCTCGATGCCCTGCGCCGTTACCACCGCCAGACCCTGCAGGAGCTGCCCATGGGCGTCTGCTCGCTGGCCAAGGACCAGGAAATCCTGATGTGGAACAAGGCCATGGAAGAGCTGACCGGTATCGCCGCCAAGCACGTGGTCGGCTCGCGCCTGCTCACCATCGACGAACCGTGGCGGGGCCTGCTGCAAGGTTTCATCAACCTGCCCGACGAACACCTGCACAAGCAGCGCCTGGCACTGGACGGGCAGCCGCGCTGGCTGAACCTGCACAAGGCCGCCATCGACGAGCCGTTGGCCCCCGGTAACAGCGGCCTTGTGCTGCTGGTGGAAGACCTTACCGAAACACAGGCCCTGGAAGACAAGCTGGTGCACTCCGAGCGCCTGGCCAGCATCGGCCGCCTGGCCGCCGGCGTGGCCCACGAAATCGGCAACCCGATTACAGGCATCGCCTGCCTGGCGCAGAACCTGCGCGAGGAACGCGAAGGCGATGGCGAAATCATCGAGCTGTCCAGCCAGATCCTCGACCAGACCAAGCGTGTGTCGCGCATCGTCCAGTCGTTGATGAGCTTCGCCCATGCCGGCGGCAGCCACCAGAACAGCGAAGAACCGGTGTGCCTGGCCGAAGTCGCGCAGGACGCCATCGGTCTGCTGGCCTTGAACCGGCGCAATTTCGAAGTACAGTTCTTCAACCTCTGCAACCCGGATCACTGGGCCGAAGGGGACCCGCAGCGCCTGGCCCAGGTGCTGATCAACCTGCTCTCCAACGCGCGCGACGCCTCACCGCCCGGCAGCGCCGTACGCGTGCGCAGCGAGGTCAGCGAACATACCGTCGACCTGATCGTCGAGGATGAGGGCAGCGGGATACCGAAGAACATCATGGACCGCCTGTTTGAACCCTTCTTCACCACCAAGGACCCGGGCGAGGGAACCGGACTAGGGCTCGCTCTGGTCTATTCCATCGTGGAAGAGCATTATGGGCAAATCACCATCGACAGCCCGGCCGATATCGAACGGCAACGTGGCACCCGGATCCGCGTGACCCTGCCCCGGCATGTCGTAGCGACGTCCCCTGAAATTCGAGACCGTCGAGAGAATTGAATCAATGCCGCACATTCTGATCGTCGAAGACGAAACCATCATCCGCTCGGCCTTGCGTCGCCTGCTCGAGCGGAACCAGTACCAGGTCAGCGAAGCCGGCTCGGTGCAGGAAGCCCAGGAACGCTTCAGCATTGCCACCTTCGACCTGATCGTCAGCGACCTGCGCCTGCCAGGCGCACCCGGCACCGAGCTGATCAAGCTCGGCCAGGGCACCCCGGTGCTGATCATGACCAGCTACGCCAGCCTGCGCTCGGCGGTGGACTCGATGAAAATGGGCGCGGTGGACTACATCGCCAAGCCTTTCGACCACGACGAGATGCTGCAGGCCGTGGCGCGCATCCTGCGCGACCGGCAGAACGCCCCGGGCGCCGCATCGGCTGCCGAGCCACGCGCCACGAATGGCAAGGCCGCACCGGCCGACAAAGGCAGCGCGGCTGCGGCCAATGGCGAAATCGGCATCATCGGCTCGTGTCCGCCGATGCAGGACATGTACAGCAAGATCCGCAAGGTGGCGCCTACCGACTCCAACGTGCTGATCCAGGGCGAGTCGGGTACCGGTAAAGAGCTGGTGGCCCGCGCCCTGCACAACCTGTCGCGCCGGGCCAAGGCACCGATGATCTCGGTGAACTGCGCCGCCATCCCCGAGACACTGATCGAGTCCGAACTGTTCGGTCACGAAAAAGGCGCCTTCACGGGCGCCAGCGCCGGGCGTGCCGGCCTGGTAGAAGCCGCCGACGGCGGCACGCTGTTCCTCGACGAAATCGGCGAACTGCCACTGGAGGCCCAGGCCCGCCTGCTGCGCGTGCTGCAGGAAGGCGAGATTCGCCGGGTAGGTTCGGTGCAATCGCAAAAGGTCGATGTGCGCCTGATCGCCGCGACCCACCGCGACCTGAAGAACCTGGCCAAGGCCGGCCAGTTCCGCGAGGACCTTTACTACCGCCTGCACGTGATCGCCCTGAAACTGCCTGCCCTGCGCGAGCGCGGCAGCGACGTCAACGAGATCGCCAGCGCCTTCCTCGCCCGCCAGAGTGCGCGCATCGGCCGCGACGACCTGCATTTCTCGGCCGAAGCCGAGCAGGCCATTCGTCATTACAGCTGGCCGGGTAACGTACGTGAGCTGGAAAACGCCGTGGAGCGCGCGGTGATCCTCAGCGAGAGCGCAGAAATTTCTGCCGAGCTGCTGGGCATCGACATCGAGCTGAGCGACCTGGAGGAGGACGAAATCCTCAACAACGCGCTGGTAGTGGCCAGTGCTGCCAATGCCAGCCACGAGCCGACCGAAGACCTTTCGCTGGAAGACTACTTCCAGCACTTCGTGCTCGAGCACCAGGACCACATGACCGAAACCGAACTGGCACGGAAGCTAGGCGTCAGCCGCAAGTGCCTGTGGGAACGCCGCCAGCGCCTGGGCATTCCACGGCGCAAGAGCAACGCTACCAGCGAATAACCTGCCTGCCAGGGGTAGGAGGTTCCTCCTGCCCCTTCTCTACCAGCCTCACCGGCGTATTCGCGGGCTCGCCCGCTCCCACAGGGACCGGACAACTTCGCAGCCTGTGGGGATCCTGTGGGAGCGGGCAAGCCCGCGAAAAGGCCAGCACAGCCACCGCGTACACCCAGGTAACACATCAGTTCCCACAAAAATCTGTTACCCAACCTTTCCGCCGTAACAGTTCCCGAGGTGTACGGTAACGAAATCGCACCGATTTCAGCCCGCAGAATTTCGCCGAAACCCCTCAAACCCTTGATTTTACTGGGTTTTGAAAAGTTGGCACGGCACCTGCTATATGCTTAGTACAAAAACAATAACAAGCACTGCAACCTAAAATAAGAACAAGACGAAACGGCTCACGCACAATAAAAACAAGACGGCGGAGGCGCAGCTAACTGATTCTTTTGGAGAGGATGCGTGTTTGGGGCTTGCCCCACGACCAGGCAGAGAACAACAAAAACTGCACTAAAAAGCAGCGCCTGAACTGGTTGGATCGATAGATCAACGTGACATCAGCGGCCAAAGCAATCCGTTTGCTCTTAACCCCTGGATTGGGGGTCGTCCACAAGCTTCGAGATTTGTGGACAGGGCACTCAACAAAAACAAAAAGCCCAGTAAAAAAAACAATAAGAGCACGCAACGACTTCTTGGGGAGCTTAGGCTCCCCTTGTCGTTTCTACCCTTCTGGCAGCCATCCTGCTACCCGCCTACACCATTCCCCGAGTAAATGCTAGAATCCCCGCCCATCATGCGGCCATTCTCCTATTGTTGGCCGAACATTCCTTCACACAGTGCATCCCATGCTGAAGAAGCTGTTCCAGTCTTTCCGCCCGCCCGTACCGGGCCCGCACCACAGGCGCACCACGCCTGAGGTGATCAACAAGAGCCAGCACTCGCTGCAGCGCCACCAGTTCAGCCGTCACGCGGTGAACATCGTGGAACGCCTGCAGAGCGCCGGCTACCAGGCTTACCTGGTCGGTGGCTGTGTCCGCGACCTGATGCTGGGCATCACGCCGAAGGACTTCGACGTCGCCACCAGCGCCACCCCCGAACAGGTCCGTGCCGAGTTCCGTAACGCGCGCATCATTGGTCGCCGCTTCAAGCTGGTTCACGTGCATTTCGGCCGTGAGATCATCGAAGTTGCCACCTTCCGTGCTCCCCACTCGGAAGACGATCAGGGCGACAGCCACCGTTCGTCGCACAATTCCAGTGGCCGCATCCTGCGTGACAACGTTTACGGCACCTTGGAAGAAGACGCGCAACGTCGCGACTTCACCATCAATGCCCTGTACTACGATCCGGTCAGCGAGCGCATTCTCGATTACGCCAATGGTGTACACGATGTACGCAACCGCCTGCTGCGGCTGATCGGTGACCCGACCCACCGCTACCAGGAAGACCCGGTGCGCATGCTGCGCGCGGTGCGTTTCGCCGCCAAGCTGGACTTCGGTATCGAGAAGCACACGGTCCAGCCGATCCGCGAACTGGCCCCGCTGCTGCGCGAGATCCCGCCGGCACGGCTGTTCGAGGAATGCCTCAAGTTGTTCCTCTCCGGCCAAGGCGCCATCGCCTTCGAAATGCTGGTCGACCTGCAGCTGTTCGAGCCATTGTTCCCGGCCAGTGCACACGCCCTGGACGAGCGCCCGACCTACGCCCACACACTGATCAGCCAGGCGTTGCAAAACACCGACCTGCGCGTGAAGCAGGGCAAACCGGTAACTCCGGCATTCCTGTTCGCTGCACTGCTGTGGCCAGCCCTGCCGGCCCGTGTACTGCACCTGCAGAACCAGGGCGTGCCGCCGATCCCGGCCATGAACGGCGCTGCACACGACCTGATCGCCGAGCAATGCGCGCGCATCGCCATTCCCAAGCGCTTCACCCTGCCGATCCGCGAGATCTGGGACATGCAGGAGCGCCTGCCACGGCGCAGCGGCAAACGCGCCGACCTGCTGCTGGACAACCCACGCTTCCGCGCCGGTTACGACTTCCTGCTGCTGCGTGAAAGCGCCGGGGAAGAGACCGACGATCTCGGCCAGTGGTGGACCGACTACCAGGATGCCAACGACAGCGAGCGCCGCGAGATGATCCGCGAGCTGGGCAGCCGTGACGAAGGCACCGGTGCCGGCCCGCGTAAACGCAAACGCAGCGCCAGCAAACGCAAGCGCGGTGGCGACGAGGCGCCCGAGTGAAGACTCGCGCCTACGTCGGCCTGGGCAGCAACCTGGACGCACCTGCCGAGCAACTGCGCAGTGCCTTGCAGGCGCTGGACCAGGTCGAGCAGACCCGCCTGGTGGCGGCTTCGGCCCTGTACACCAGCGATTCGCTGCTGCCCGGTCAACCGCGTTACACCAACGCTGTCGCCGCCTTGGACACCGCATTGCCGCCACTGGCGCTGCTTGATGCACTGCAAGCCATCGAGAACGGCCAGGGCCGCGTGCGCAAGGAGCGCTGGGGCCCGCGCACGCTGGACCTGGACATCCTGCTGTTCGGCGACCAGGTACTCGACGAGCCACGCCTTAAAGTGCCGCACTACCACATGCATGCCCGGCCTTTCGTGTTGTACCCACTGGCCGAACTGGTACCGGACGATTTCCACCTGGCCGATGGCCGGGCCCTTGCGCAACTGCTCGACGACTGCCCGTTCGTCGGCCTTGAACGCCTGTAAACCGGGCGTTCCAGCCTTGCCCGCTGGCACGGTAACGCCAGTAACACCCTGATCGTAACAATGCGGTAACAGGGTGATTGACTTCCCCCACCTCGCTCACGACTATAGGCGTCCCGTGTGGCACCAAAGTGCCGCATACCCGTATTTAGGCCCGGACGGACCTGTGCCCGAACATCACGCGCGATGATGTGCCGCTCCGGAAGATGACTACACGCGTTGAATGCAGTCGTTTTTTACAGCGCCTGAACGAGGATTTTCCGACATGCCTGAAGTAACCCTTACCACCCTCAATGGCCTCAAGGCCAAGGGTGAAAAAATCACCATGCTGACGTGCTATGACGCGACCTTCGCCAAGGCCGCCAGCCAGGCCGGCATCGAAGTGTTGCTGGTTGGCGACTCGCTGGGGATGGTCCTGCAAGGCCACGACAGCACCCTGCCGGTCACAACGGCGGACATGGCCTACCACACCGCCAGCGTCAAACGCGGCAACGACGGCGCGCTGATCCTCGCCGACCTGCCGTTCATGGCCCACGCCACCCCGGAGCAAGCCTTTGCCAACAGCGCCACGCTGATGCAGGCTGGCGCCCACATGGTCAAGATCGAAGGCGCCGCATGGCTGGCCGAAACCATCCGTCTGCTGGCTGAGCGCGGCGTGCCGGTGTGTGCGCACATGGGCCTGACCCCGCAGACCGTCAACGTGCTGGGCGGCTACAAGGTGCAAGGTCGCCAGGAAGCCCAGGCCCGCCAGATGCGCGCCGACGCCATCGCCCTGGAACAGGCCGGCGCGGCCATGCTGCTGCTCGAATGCGTGCCCAGCGAACTGGCGGCAGAGATTACCAATGCCGTGGGCATTCCGGTGATCGGCATTGGCGCCGGCAGCGCCACCGATGGCCAGGTGCTGGTACTGCACGACATGCTCGGCCTGTCGCTGACCGGCCGGGTGCCGAAGTTCGTGAAGAACTTCATGCAAGGCCAGCCTGATATCCACAGCGCCCTCGTCGCTTACGTCGAGGCGGTAAAGCAGGTCAGCTTCCCAGGTAGCGAACACGGGTTCAGTGCATGAATACAGTCAAGACCGTCCGCGAATTACGCGCCGCCGTCGCCCGCGCTCGTGGTGAAGGCAAGCGCATCGGCTTCGTGCCGACCATGGGCAACCTGCACAGCGGCCACGCGGCCCTGGTGACCAAGGCTGCGCAGCGCGCCGATTTCGTGGTGGCCAGCATCTTCGTCAACCCGCTGCAGTTTGGCGCCAACGAAGACCTCGACAAGTACCCGCGCACCCTGGTCGCCGACCAGGAGCGCCTGCTGCAGGCGGGCTGCAACCTGCTGTTCGCGCCCAGCGCCGAAGAGATGTACCCCGACGGTATGAGCGTGCAAACCCGCGTCAGTGTGCCCCACCTTTCCGAAGGCCTGTGTGGCGCCAGCCGGCCCGGGCATTTCGAAGGTGTGGCCACCGTAGTCAGCAAGCTGTTCAACATGGTCCAGCCTGACCTTGCCGTGTTCGGTGAAAAGGACTTCCAGCAGCTGGCGGTGATCCGCGCCATGGTGCGCGACCTGAACATGCCGATTCAGATCATAGGCGAGCCCACTGTGCGCGCCGAAGATGGCCTGGCGCTGTCGTCGCGCAATGGCTACCTCACGCCGGAGCAGCGTGCGATCGCGCCAGTGCTGTACCGCACGTTGCAGCACATTGCAGAGGCCATCGGCCGTGGCCAACGGGACTTTGCCGCGTTGGTCGCTGATGGGCAGGCGCAGCTGAGTGCGGCGGGGTTGCGCACGGATTATCTAGAGGTGCGCCATGCCGTGAGCCTGCGCCCGGCCGTGATCGATGACCGGCACCTGGTGGTGATTGCGGCGGCTTACCTGGGTAACACCAGGTTGATCGACAACCTTTACCTGCATGTGGAAGAGAAGACCGCGTAACGGCCTGGGGCTGCCATGCAGCCCATTCGCGGGCATGCCCGCTCCCACAGGTGCCCCCAAAATCACCCTGTCATACTCATTCCCAGCGCGTGGCCTTTGCCTATAATGATGCCAGCCTGAACCCGGCAATGACTGCCGTGTCCAAGGCATCACCACGCACCAAGGGAACCCCGCGCAATGGCGTATTACCGTACTCCCCACGATGTGACGGCCCTGCCCGCCTGGCAGGCGCTTCAGCAACACCGCGACGCCATGCAAGGCTTCAGCATGCGCGAAGCCTTCGCCGCCGATGCCCAACGCTTCGACCAGTTCTCCCTGAGCTGCTGCGGCCTGTTCCTCGACTACTCGAAAAACCTGATCACCGAACAAAGCCGCGACCTGCTGGTGAACCTGGCCAACGAAGTGGGCCTGCAAGACGCCATCAAGTCGATGTTCAGCGGCGAAATCATCAACGCCTCCGAAGGCCGCCCGGTGCTGCACACTGCCCTGCGCCGGCCCGTGGGCGACAAGCTCAGCGTCAACGGCGTGAACGTCATGCCGGAAGTACACAAGGTACTCAACCAGATCACCGAACTGGTCGGGCGCATCCACGACGGCCTGTGGCGCGGCTACAGCGAAAAGCCCATCACCGACGTGGTCAACATCGGCATCGGTGGCTCGTTCCTTGGCCCCGAGCTGGTTTCCGAGGCGCTGCTGCCCTACGCCCAGCGTGGCGTACGCTGCCACTACCTGGCCAACATCGACGGCAGCGAGTTCCACGAGCTGTCGGCCAACCTGCGCGCCGAAACCACCCTGTTCATCGTCTCGTCGAAGTCGTTCAACACCCTCGAGACCCTGAAAAACGCCATGGCCGCGCGCACCTGGTACCTGGCCCAGGGCGGCTCGGAAGCCGAGCTGTACCGCCACTTCATCGCGGTTTCCAGCAACAAGGCCGCCGCCGTGGCCTTTGGTATTCGCGAAGAGAACATCTTCCCGATGTGGGACTGGGTGGGTGGGCGCTATTCGCTGTGGTCGGCCATCGGCCTGCCAATCGCCCTGGCCATCGGCACAGCCAACTTCAAGGAACTGCTGTCCGGTGCCCACACCATGGACCAGCACTTCCAGACCGCGCCGTTCGACAAGAACATGCCGGTGCTGCTGGCCCTGCTGGGCGTGTGGTATGGCAACTTCTGGGGCGCGAACAGCCACGCGATCCTGCCGTACGACCACTACTTGCGCAACATCACCAAGCACCTGCAGCAGCTGGACATGGAGTCCAACGGCAAGAGCGTGCTACAGGACGGCACCCCGGTGAAAACCGATACCGGCCCGGTGATCTGGGGCGGGGTCGGCTGTAACGGCCAGCACGCCTACCACCAGTTGTTGCACCAGGGCACCCAGCTGATTCCGGCCGACTTCATCGTTCCGGTGGTGAGCTTCAACCCGGTGGCCGACCACCACCAGTGGCTGTACGCCAACTGCCTGTCGCAGAGCCAGGCGCTGATGCAGGGCAAGACCCGTGAAGAAGCCGAGGCCGAACTGCGCAGCAAAGGCCTGAACGAAGCGGACATCGCGAAGCTGGCCCCGCACAAGGTGATCCCGGGGAACCGCCCGAGCAACACCTTGGTAGTGGAGCGCATCAGCCCACGCCGCCTGGGCGCACTGGTGGCAATGTACGAGCACAAAGTGTTCGTGCAGAGCGTGATCTGGGGTATCAACGCCTTTGACCAATGGGGTGTGGAACTGGGCAAAGAGCTGGGCAAGGGTGTTTACCAACGCTTGGTCGGCACCCTGGAAGACAGCGCCGAAGACGGCTCTACCCAAGGCCTGATCAACTACTTCCGCGGCCGTCACCGCGGTTGATCCAACGCCTGTACGGGCCGCTTCGCGGGTAAACCCGCTCCAACAGGAATTGCACAGGTTTCAAGAATTGTGCGGTCCCTGTGGGAGCGGGTTCACCCGCGAAGAGGTCAGCACAGGTTGAACACCGCTCCCAGCTACACTGTCCTATCGAATAGCCGTTGCAGTCCATCGCCCCTTACAAGAGCAGGACCACCCGCCATGTTCGATATCCGCAATTACCCCCAGGCCCTGGCCGTCAGCCAGTCCGCCGCCCTCACCCCTGACGAATACCGTCGCCTCTACCGCCAGTCGGTCGACGACCCTGACACTTTCTGGGCCGAACAAGCCAAACGCCTGGACTGGATCAAGCCCTGGTCGAGCGTGCAGCAATGCGACCTGAACACCGGCAAAGCCCGCTGGTTCGACGGTGCACAACTGAACGTCAGCTACAACTGCATCGACCGTCACCTGGCCCAGCGCAGCGAGCAGACCGCCCTGCTGTGGGAAGGCGACGACCCGAAAGATGCAAAGACCATCACCTACCGCGAACTGCACCATCAGGTCTGCCGCCTGGCCAACGCACTGAAAGCACGCGGGGTTAAAAAAGGCGACCGGGTATGCATCTACATGCCGATGATCCCCGAAGCTGCCTTCGCCATGCTCGCCTGCACCCGCATCGGTGCCATCCACTCGGTGGTGTTCGGCGGTTTCTCCCCCGACGCCCTGCGTGACCGCATACTCGACGCCGACTGCCGCACGGTGATCACCGCCGACGAAGGCGTGCGGGGTGGCAAGCGCATCCCGCTGAAGCAGAACGTCGACAAGGCCCTGGCCAGTTGCCCGGCAGTCAGCAGTGTATTCGTGGTGCGCCGCACCGGCGGCGATGTCAGTTGGGCCGAAGGCCGCGACCTCTGGTACCACGAGGCAACCGACAACGCTGGCGACGACTGCATCCCCGAACCGATGGAAGCCGAAGACCCGCTGTTCATCCTCTACACCTCAGGCAGCACCGGCAAACCCAAGGGCGTGCTGCACACCACCGGCGGGTACCTGTTGCAGGCGACGATGACCTTCAAGGTGGTGTTCGATTACCGCGACGGCGAGGTGTTCTGGTGCACCGCCGACGTCGGCTGGGTCACCGGCCACAGCTACATCGTCTATGGCCCGCTGGCCAATGGCGCTATCTCGCTGATGTTCGAAGGCGTGCCCAACTACCCGGACACCTCGCGCTTCTGGCAAGTGGTGGACAAGCATCAGGTGAACATCTTCTACACCGCCCCAACCGCCCTGCGCGCGTTGATGCGCGAGGGCTCGGCGCCATTGCAGGGTACTTCGCGCAAAAGCCTGCGCCTGCTGGGCAGCGTCGGCGAGCCGATCAACCCCGAAGCCTGGGAATGGTATTTCGAGGAAGTCGGGCAAAAGCGCTGCCCCATCGTCGATACCTGGTGGCAGACCGAAACCGGCGGCATCATGCTCACACCGCTTCCCGGCTCGCAGTCACTCAAGCCCGGTTGCGCCACCCAGCCCATGTTCGGCGTGCAACCGGTACTGCTGGACGAAAAAGGCAAGCTGATCGAAGGCCCCGGCGCCGGCCTGCTGGTGATCAAGGCCAGCTGGCCGGGTCAGATCCGCAGCGTCTATGGCGACCACCAGCGCATGGTCGACACCTACTTCAAGCCCATGCCCGGCTACTACTTCACCGGCGACGGTGCCCGCCGCGACGCCGATGGCGACTACTGGATCACCGGGCGCATCGACGATGTGATCAACGTGTCCGGGCACCGCATCGGCACCGCAGAGGTGGAAAGCGCGCTGGTGTTACATGACAGCGTCGCCGAAGCAGCGGTGGTCGGTTACCCCCACGACCTCAAGGGCCAGGGCGTCTACGCCTTCGTCACGACCATGAACGGCGTGGCCCCGGACGACGCGCTCAAGGCCGAACTGCTGGCCCTGGTCAGCAAGGAAATCGGCAGTTTCGCCAAGCCCGAGCTGATCCAGTGGGCCCCGGCGCTGCCCAAGACCCGCTCAGGCAAGATCATGCGGCGTATACTGCGCAAAATCGCCTGCAACGAGCTGGACAACCTGGGCGATACCTCGACCCTGGCCGACCCCAGCGTGGTACAGGGCCTGATTGATAAACGCCTCAACCAGTAACCGGCGGCCACTGTCCATGGCCGCCCTGAACCACAGGTCGCCATGGAAGCCCTTCGCCGCCGCATCGAAACCCAGGTCATGAGCCTCACCGGGCTGGCCCTCGGCCAGCTCGACCTGGAATCGCCCAAGGGCGACCCCGGACTGTTCGGCCCGCACAGCATCAGCTGGCGGGTACATGGCGACTTCCCGAGCATGCTGGTGGGCGGGATCAGCGCACTGATGCTGCAGTTGCTCCACCCGCTGGCCCTGGCCGGTGTGTGGGACCACTCAAACTTCCGTGAAGACCTGCTCGGCCGCCTGCGCCGCACCAGCCAGTTCATTTCCGGTACCACCTTTGGTGCCACCGGCGATGCCGAGTGGCTGATCGACAAGGTGCGCACCATTCACTTGCAGGTCACCGGCACCGCACCGGACGGCCGCCCCTATGCCGCCAGCGACCCGGACCTGCTGACCTGGGTGCATGTGGCGGAGGTCAGCAGTTTCCTCGCCGCCCACCTGCGTTACCGCAACCCGCACCTGCCGCGCGCCGAGCAGGATGCCTACTACAACGAAATCGCCCTGATCGCCGAACGCCTTGGCGCCCGTGACGTGCCACGTTCGTGCCAGCAGGTCGAAGACTACCTGCAACGCATGCGCGCGCAGCTGCACTGCGATACGCGCAGCCATGAGGTGATACAGATCCTGCTCGACGCCCCTGCCCCCAGCCGCCTGGCACAGCCGGTAGGCAAGCTGATGCTGCACGCCGGCATCGACCTGCTTCCAGGCTGGGCCCAGACCATGCTCGGCCTGCAGCACGGCCCCTTGCAACAGCGCCTGATCCGCCTGGGCCTGAAACGCACCGCGCCTGTGCTGCGCTGGGCAATGCGCGACGGCTCGGCGCATCGGGCCAAACGGCGCATGGGCATCGAGTGAGGGCAAATGGTCGCCCCTGCGGAACTGATTTAACGTGCCATACTCCAAGCACTCCTGCTTAGACAGACGAAGCGACACATGTACAAAGGATTGACTCGCGCCGCTGGCGCAATCGTGGCCCTCGTAGCCCTCTACAGCCTGCTCGGCTTTCTCGTCCTTCCCGGTGTCGCGCTGCGCATCGCCAACCAGCAGTTGGCCCAGTACGCGACCGTGCCGGCCCACCTCGAGCGGATCGAACTCAACCCCTTCAGCCTCGAAATGACGCTGTGGGGCCTGCAGATCGGCGAGACCGGCAAGGAGCAGGTCGGTTTCGAGCGGTTGTACGCCAACCTCTCGCTCGACAGCCTGTGGACCAAAGCCCTGCATCTGGAAGCCGTGGAACTCGAGAAGCCACGCAACGAGGTGCTGTTCGCCAAGGACGGTACCCTGAACCTGACCAGGTTGTTCAAGCTGCCTGCCAGTGAAGCGAAACCCGAAGAGCCGCCCAGCGACCCGTTCCCGCTACGTGTTGCCAGCATCAAGCTAATCGATGGCTACCTGCACTTCGAGGACCAGCGCCCCAGCGAGCCCATCGAGTTCCTCTACGACAACATGAACCTGGAGCTGAAAAACCTCAGCACCCTGCCCAACGACAATGCCGACATGACGCTGGTGGCCAACGGCCCCAACGGTGGCCGTGTCGACTGGAAAGGCACCTTGAGCCTGTCGCCGATCGCCTCCGAAGGCACCCTGAAAGTCACCGACGCCAAGATGAAGCTGTTCTGGCCCTACGTGCGCGATGCGGTGCCACTGGTGCTGGAAGACGGCGTGGTCAGCCTCGATACGCATTACAAGCTCAACCTCGCCAAACAGACCGAACTGCTGCTGGATAACGCCTCCCTGCGCATCGCGCCATTCGCCATCAAGGCACCGGACGGTCGCCCGTTGGCGCGCCTGGCCAGCCTGGAGGTGAGCGAAACCTCCGTAGACCTGGTCAAGCAACTTGTCAGCGTGGGCAAGATCCGCAGCGAAAAACTGGAAACCTGGGCGGCACTGGAAAAAGACGGCCAGCTCGACTGGCAGAAACTGTTCGCCAGCCAACCGGCCAAGGCCACGCCGAAGGAAAAGGCCGAGCCTGCCGCCGCCGAGCCTACGCCTGAAGAGAAAGCCGCCAAGGAGCCTGGCAAGCCGTGGCAAGTGCTGCTCAAGGACGTGCAATTGCGCAACTACCTGGTGCACCTGGCAGACCGCAGCCAGAAAGAGCCTGTCGCCTTGGACATCGGCCCGCTCAACGCCGACCTGCAAGGTTTCGACAGCCTCAACCAGTCGCCCTTCACGCTCAAGCTCGATACCGGCGTAGGCAAGCAAGGCAAGCTGCAGGCGGCTGGCCAGGTCAACCTGGCGCCGATATGGGCCAAGCTGGATGTGAGTACTCGCGACATCGACCTGCGCGTGGCCCAGGCCTACATCAGCCCGTTCATCCTGCTGGAGTTGCGCAGCGGCATGCTCGCCAGCGACCTCAAGGTCGACCTGAAGAACACCGCGCCGCTGGCGTTCAACGTGACCGGCAAGGCGCAGGTCAACCAGTTGCATACCCTGGATACCATCAAGAGCCGCGACTTCGTCAAATGGCAGCAGGTGAATGTCGACGGCTTGTCCTACGTGCACGGCGATGCACTGTCGATCGACAAGGTGACCCTGCTACAGCCCTATGCGCGTTTCATCATCAACGAAGACCGCACCACCAACGTCAATGACCTGCTGATCCCGCAATCGGCCGGCGCCCCGGCGAGCAGCCCGGCGAAACCGGCCTCGGCCAGCAGCGACAAGCCGCTGGGCATCCACATCGGCCAAGTCGACATCAAGGACGGTTCGGCCAACTTTGCCGACCTGTCGCTCACCCCCAATTTCGCCACCGCCGTCCAGCAGCTCAACGGCCAGATCGGCACCATCGACAACCGCAAGCCGCTGCCGGCCAAGGTCGATATCAAGGGCAAGGTCGACCGCTACGCACCGGTTACCATCAAGGGTGCCCTCAACCCGTTCAACCCGCTTGCCAGCCTGGACATCGCCACCAGCTTCAAGCGCGTCGAGCTGACCACGTTGACGCCCTACTCCGGCAAGTTTGCCGGTTTCCGCATCCGCAAGGGCCGGCTCAACCTCGACCTGCACTACCTGATTACCAACGGCCAACTCAAGGCCGAGAACAAGGTAGTGGTGGAGCAACTGCAACTGGGCGAGAAAGTCGACAGCCCGGACGCGGTCGACCTACCGATCCGCCTGGCAGTGGCCCTGCTGAAGGATACCGAGGGCAAGATCTCGATCGAGCTGCCGGTAACCGGCGACCTCAACAACCCACAATTCAGCGTGATGCCGATTGTCTGGCAAACCCTGCGCAACCTGGTGCTGCGCGCGGCACAGGCGCCGTTCAAGTTCATTGGCGGGTTGGTTACCGGCGGTGGCTCGGAAGACTTGGGTAACGTGGCCTTTGCCCCGGGCTCCAGCGAACTCACCGGCGATGCCCAGTCGTCACTGGACAAGCTGGCGTCGGCGCTGAAAGAGCGCCCGGAGCTGCGCCTGGAAATCGAAGGCACCAGCGCCCAGGCCAGCGACGGCCCGCTGATCGCCCAGCAGCGCCTGGAGCGTGAATACCAGGCCACCTGGTACAAGATCCTCCAGCGCCGCGGTGAAAAAGTGCCGGCCAATGCGTCGATGCTGGTAGTCGACGACAGCGACAAGCCAGCAATGCTGGAAGGCATCTACCGCACGCGCCTGAAACAGCAACCGCCTGCCGAATGGGAGCAACTGGGCCGCGACGAACGCACCACCAAGCTACGTGAGGCAGTGATCAAGTCGTGGGCAGAAAGCACCCCACTGCTGCGTACACTGGGCCAAGAGCGGGCCAGCAGTATCAAGGATTACCTGGTGGACAAGGGCAAGCTGGAAGATGACCGGGTGTATTTCATCGATACCAGCCTGGGCCAGCCCGAGAGCGATGGCCGGGTGGTGACGCCGATGCATCTGGATGCCGAGTAATCCCCTCTAGCATGCTTGACCTCTTCGCGGGCATGCCCGCTCCCACAGAGATCGCGCACTACCACAGACCTGCGCGATACCTGTGGGAGCGGGCGCGCCCGCGAAGAGGCCGGCACAGGCTTCAGACCAACCGCTGCCCCGACACCGCCGGGTGATACAGCGGCTGCACCTTGTTCCCCGCCGGGTCCAGCAGGTGGAAGCTGCGCGCCCCGTCACCATGGTTGAATGGCCTGTCCAGCAAGGTTACGCCATGGGCCTTGAAGTACTGGTACCAGGCTTCCAGTTCCTCCACGCTGTCCACAATGAACCCGTAGTGATCCAGGGTCTGCAAACCGTTGGCCGCCCCGGCTCCCCGCCCCAGCGAAAGGTTGTCGTTGCCGCAGGTGAGGTACACCAGGTCTTCGTTGGCGCGGTTCAGCACTTCCATGCCCAGCACATCGACGTAGAAGCGTTCGCACTCCTCCAGGTTGGGTACCAGCAGGGCAATATGGCGCAGGCCATTCAGGCGGCCGGGACGTGCAGGCAATTCAGACATTCGCGAGGCTCCGTTTTTTGTATACAATTCATAATCGAATTTAAAACAAAAGGAGCGACTTGTGTATAGCCTGTTCATCAAGACCCGTGTAAAGCCCGGTTGTGCGAAGGCGTTTCTGGCAGCGATCAAGGTCAATGCCGCCGCGTCGGTTGCCAGCGAGCCCGGCTGCCTGGTGTTCGATGTGTCGCAGGACCGGGTCGACCCGGAGCTGATCTATCTGTACGAAATCTACCGCGACGATGCCGCGTATGAAGCCCATACCCAGACCGCGCACTTTCGCGACAGCCGCCCACTGGTAGAACCGCTGATCCTGGAGCAGGAATGCTTCGAGAGCGATGTAATCGCCCGCAACCCGGTGTACTGAGCGCCAAAAGCAAAGCCCCGGCACAGGCCAGGGCTTCAGTAGAGGTGGCCAAATCCTTATGGCCGACGGGACATCCCTTATTCGGACTTCAGGCCATCAGCCGACACGGCCTTGACGCCTTTGATTTTCTTGGCGATGGCGACTGCCATCTCTTTCTGTGAATCGGTAACGGCAACATCGGACGACAGCGACACAACGCCTTTGTTGGTTTCAACCTTGATGTCGCTGCCTGGCACGCCTTTCTCGGTCATCAGGTCAGCTTTGACCTTGGTGGTGATCCAGGTATCAGAGGTAGCTTCCTTGGCTTGGGTCACCTCACCGGCCGCCAGCGTCATGGGGGCCTGGGTGGACTGTTGGGCAAATGCCGCGTTAGCCATGGTCAGGGTCAGAGCGGTAGCAGTAGCGGCAGCAATGGCGAACTTCTTCATGTGGGTCACTCCTGTTTTTTCGAAAGGTCTGCGCCTGTGTCCTGGCGGCAGGTATGAAGGTAGTTGCATGTGCCGTGCCAGCTTTGAGACTTCTATTTAACCCTTATAAATCAGATAGTTAGCACACAGCCATCAGTTGCGTGGTCGTGCATTTTGCAATCTGCGCGGTAAACCTGCATGCAAGATGCAAGTCCGCAAAAGGTTCCCGCCACCCATGAAAAAAGGGCCCCGAAGGGCCCTTTTTCTGTTGCGGTGCAGTCGCTTAGACGCCCGAGGCCTTCGCCGCGGCAACGTCTTTGATCGACAGCTTGATACGGCCGCGGTTGTCCACGTCCAGTACCAGCACTTCAACTTCCTGGCCTTCTTTCAGGATGTCGGTGACTTTCTCGACGCGAGCATCGCTCAGCATCGAAATGTGCACCAGGCCGTCCTTGCCAGGCAGGATGTTCACGAAGGCGCCGAAGTCGACGATACGCTCAACCTTACCCACGTAGATCTTGCCGATTTCGGCCTCGGCGGTGATGCCCAGGATGCGCTGCTTGGCAGCCTCTGCCGCTTCCTTGGTTTCGCCGAAGATCTTGATCGAGCCGTCGTCTTCGATATCGATCGAAGCCTTGGTCTCTTCACAGATGGCACGGATGGTGGCGCCGCCTTTACCGATGACGTCACGGATCTTGTCGGTGTCGATCTTCATCGCGATCATGGTCGGGGCGTTGGCCGACAGCTCGGTACGCGACTGACCAATGATCTGGTTCATCTGGCCGAGGATGTTCAGGCGCGCTTCCAGGGCTTGGCCCAGGGCGATTTCCATGATCTCTTCGGTGATGCCGTTGATCTTGATGTCCATCTGCAGCGCGGTAACACCTTTGGCGGTACCGGCTACCTTGAAGTCCATGTCGCCCAGGTGGTCTTCGTCACCCAGGATGTCGGTCAGAACGGCAAACTTCTCGCCTTCCTTGACCAGGCCCATGGCGATACCGGCAACCGGCGCCTTCATTGGCACACCGGCGTCCATCAGGGCCAGGGATGCACCGCAGACCGAAGCCATGGAGCTGGAACCGTTGGATTCGGTGATTTCCGAAACCACGCGGATGGTGTACGGGAACACGTCAGCAGCCGGCAGCATGGCCTGGACCGAGCGACGGGCCAGACGGCCGTGGCCGATTTCGCGACGGCCAGCACCGCCCATACGACCACACTCGCCCACCGAGAACGGCGGGAAGTTGTAGTGCAGCATGAAGGGGTCTTTCTTCTCGCCTTCGAGGGTGTCCAGCAGCTGGGCGTCACGGGCAGTACCCAGCGTCGCAACGACCAGAGCCTGGGTTTCGCCACGGGTAAACAGCGCCGAACCGTGGGTCTTCGGCAGAACACCTACTTCGATGTTCAGCGGACGAACGGTCTTGGTGTCGCGGCCGTCGATACGTGGCTTGCCGTTTACGATGTTTTCGCGAACGGTGCGGTATTCGATTTCGCCGAAGATTTCTTTGACTTCGGCAGCCGAAGGCTGGCCTTCTTCACCGGAGAACTTGGCGATGGCCTGATCACGCAGCTCACCCAGGCGGGCGTAGCGGTCAGCCTTGACGGTGATGGTGTAGCCCTGCGAAACGCCCTCGCCGAATTCGGCGCGGATGGCGTTGAACAGCTCGGTGTTGGCAACGGCTGGTTTCCAGTCCCAGGTAGGCTTGGCAGCTTCGGCGGCCAGCTCTTTGACAGCCTGGATAACGGCCTGGAATTCGTCGTGGGCGAACAGTACGGCACCCAGCATCTGGTCTTCGGTCAGCTCTTGGGCTTCCGATTCAACCATCAGTACCGCGTCGGAGGTACCGGCAACGACCATGTCCAGGCTCGAGGCAGCCAGTTGCTCGTAGGTCGGGTTCAGCAGGTAGCCGGTGCTTTCGTGGAAGGCAACGCGGGCGGCGCCGATCGGGCCTTCGAACGGAATACCCGAGATGGCCAGGGCAGCCGAGGTACCGATCATCGCAGCGATGTCCGGGTCGGTCTTCTTGCTGGTGGAAACCACGGTGCAGACGACCTGCACTTCGTTCATGAAGCCTTCCGGGAACAGCGGACGGATCGGACGGTCGATCAGGCGCGAGGTCAGGGTCTCTTTCTCGGAAGGACGGCCTTCACGCTTGAAGAAACCACCTGGGATCTTGCCGGCGGCGTAGGTCTTTTCCTGGTAGTGAACCGACAGCGGGAAGAAACCCTTGCCTGGATCAGCCTGTTTGGCGCCTACCACAGTCACCAGCACGGTGACGTCGTTGTCGACGGTAACCAGCACGGCGCCGGTTGCCTGACGGGCAATACGGCCCGTTTCGAGAGTAACGGTCGACTGACCGAACTGGAATGTCTTGATTACCGGGTTCACGGTTTCCTACCTTTTTCAGTGGCTCTGGGGGAACTGGTTTCTTGCGAATTTGTGGGCAGAACGGGGAATCGGCCCCATTGACCGTCCAGATACAACACGAGGCTGGGAGCCTGGCTGAAGAGCGGAAAACCGCTCCACTTCACCAGGCTGCCAACCTCGGAGATACGCATGGCGTGCCCATAGACAACGCTGCCAGGCAGCGCTGCCACTGCATGAGACACGCCATGCACACCACTGACCAGGCCGCTATTAGCGACGCAGGCCCAGGCGACCGATCAGGGCGCTGTAACGAGTGGTGTCTTTACCCTTCAGGTAGTCCAGCAGCTTACGACGCTGGTTTACCATACGGATCAGGCCACGACGCGAGTGGTGGTCTTTACCGTTGGCCTTGAAGTGGCCTTGCAGCTTGTTGATGTTCGCGGTCAGCAGAGCAACCTGAACTTCCGGGCTACCAGTGTCGCCAGCGGCTTGCTGGAAGTCGGTAACGATTTGAGCTTTTTCTTCAACGCTGAGGGCCATTTGGCTTCTCCTGATAACGGATCCCGCAAGCGGGGTCCAATAGGCCAGGGACAAATCCCTGTATTAATAAAAAAGGTGTGACCGTGCCTACTGACAGCCACCCTTGATTCCGTAGGGTTCGGCCAAAGCCTCACCCTGCGGTTTCGGTCATTCCGACCGAATCAGCCGACGCGGCGCAATACGCCCGTCTTCGCTCACTTCACCGATACCGATGAAGCGCGCATTGTGATCCTGTACCCGGACCATGCCAAATTGTGGCGCGTCCGGCGCGCGTACCGCCTGACCATGCAGCCAGTAGAACGCGCTGTGCTCGGACAGGCTCACCATGGGCCAGTCCTGCAGGCCGCTGTCCGAGGGCATCAGGAAGCGATCGAGCGCTTCGTTACCGCCTTCGGCATGGGCCTGTTCAAGCGCTTCGAGCGTGACCGTTTGTGCCAGCGCGAAGGGCCCGGCCTGGGTCCTGCGCAACTCGGCAACATAGGCACCGCAACCAAGGGCCTCGCCGATATCCTCCACCAGGGTGCGGATATAGGTGCCTTTGCTGCATCCTACGGTCAACCGTGCACGAGTGCCTTCGCACTCCAGCAACTCCAAGCGGTTAATAGTAACAGAACGCGCCTCGCGCTCCACTACCTCTCCTGCACGTGCCAGCTTGTACAACGGCTGGCCGTCACGCTTGAGCGCCGAGTACATCGGCGGTATCTGGCTGATCGGGCCACGAAAACGTGGCAGCACCGCTTCGATGTCGGCACGACCAACGGTCACTTCGCGGGTCTGCAGCACCTCACCTTCAGCATCACCGGTGTTGGTAGTCTGCCCCATCTGCATGACGGTTTCGTAGCCCTTGTCGGAATCGAGCAGGTACTGCGAAAACTTGGTCGCCTCGCCGAAGCACAGCGGCAGCACGCCGGTTGCCAACGGGTCGAGGCTACCGGTGTGACCGGCCTTTTCCGCGTTGAGCAGCCAGCGCACCTTTTGCAGGGCGGCGTTGGACGTGAAGCCCAGAGGCTTGTCGAGCAGGATGATGCCGCTGACATTGCGGCGGATACGTTTGACCTGGGCCACCGCTTACTCCTTGGTGTCCAGCTCGTCGGTATCCTTGTGCAGGCGGTCTTCGGCCACTGCACGCTCGATCAGCGCCGACAGGTGCACACCGCGGCTGACGCTTTCATCGAAGTGGAAGTGCAACTGCGGCACGCTGCGCAGCTGCATCGAGCGGCCCAGGTGCAGACGCAGGAAGCTGGCAGCACTGTTGAGTGCCTTCAACGACTGCTTCACGGCGTCTGGCGTTTCCTCGCCCATGACGGTGATGAACACCTTGGCATGGCCCAGGTCACGGCTGACGTCCACGGCGGTGATGGTGACCAGACCGACACGTGGATCCTTGACTTCGCGACGGATCAGCTCGGCCAGCTCGCGCTGCATCTGATCGCCGATACGTTGGGTACGGCTGTATTCTTTGGCCATTCTTGCTACCTGTAACTTAAAGCGGCAAACGCCCGGTCAGACGAATGCCTGACCGGGCGCTACCTGAAGAGGTGCCGCAAACCGCCCTGTAGCGGGCGTTTGCGGCTAGCTCGCCCTTAGAGGGTACGAGCCACCTGGACTTTCTCGAACACTTCGATCTTGTCACCGACCTTGACGTCGTTGTAGCTCTTGACGCCAATACCGCACTCCATGCCGTTACGCACTTCGGCGGCGTCGTCCTTGAAGCGACGCAGCGATTCCAGCTCGCCTTCGAAGATAACCACGTCTTCGCGCAGTACGCGGATCGGACGGTTACGGTACACGGTACCCTCGATGACCATACAGCCAGCGATGGCGCCGAACTTCGGCGAACGGAACACGTCACGTACTTCGGCGACACCCAGGATGTTCTCGCGAACATCGCTGCCGAGCATGCCGGTCAGGGCCTTCTTGACGTCTTCGATGATGTCGTAGATCACGTTGTAGTAACGCATATCCAGACCTTCCTGCTCGACGATCTTGCGCGCGCCGGCATCGGCACGCACGTTGAAGCCGAACAGTACTGCATTCGAAGCCAGCGCCAGGTTGGCGTCGCTCTCGGTGATACCACCGACGCCGCCACCGATCACACGGACCTGTACTTCGTCGTTGCCCAGAGCGCCGAGCGAACCGTTGAGCGCCTCGAGCGAACCGCGAACATCGGTCTTGAGAACGATGTTGAGGGTTTTCTTCTCGGCCTGGCCCATGTTCTCGAAGATGTTTTCCAGCTTGCCGGCGTGAGCACGGGCCAGCTTGACCTCGCGGTACTTGCCTTGACGGAACAGGGCAACTTCGCGGGCTTTCTTCTCGTCGGCCACTACCGACAGCTCGTCACCGGCTTCCGGCGTGCCATCCAGGCCGAGGATCTCGACCGGGATCGACGGGCCAGCTTCCTTCACAGGCTTGCCGTTCTCGTCGAGCATGGCGCGAACACGGCCATAGTTGGAGCCACACAGGACCATGTCGCCCTGACGCAGCGTACCGTCCTGGACCAGGATGGTAGCAACCGGACCACGGCCCTTGTCGAGGCGCGATTCAACCACGACACCACGGCCTGGGGCGGTCGGCGTAGCGGTCAGTTCGAGAACCTCGGCCTGCAGCAGGACGGCTTCGAGCAGTTCGTCGACACCGGTACCCATCTTCGCCGAAACCTTGACGAACGGCGTGTCACCACCCCATTCCTCGGAGGTCACGCCTTCGACGGACAGTTCGTTGCGGATGCGATCGAGGTCAGCGCCCGGCTTGTCGATCTTGTTCACCGCGACCACCAGCGGAACGCCAGCTGCCTTGGCATGCTGAACGGCCTCGCGGGTTTGCGGCATCACGCCGTCGTCCGCCGCCACCACCAGGATGACGATGTCGGTCGCCTTGGCACCACGTGCACGCATCTGAGTGAAAGCTGCGTGGCCCGGGGTGTCGAGGAAGGTGACCATGCCGCGGTCGGTTTCGACGTGGTAGGCACCGATGTGCTGGGTGATACCACCGGCTTCGCCAGCGGCAACCTTGGCACGACGGATGTAGTCGAGCAGCGAGGTCTTACCATGGTCAACGTGACCCATGACAGTTACCACCGGCGCACGCGACTCGGACTGGCCTTCGAATTTCAGCGATTCGGCCAGGGAGTCTTCCAGGGCGCTGTCGCTGACCAGAGTGACCTTGTGGCCCAGCTCTTCTGCGATCAGCTGAGCGGTTTCCTGGTCGAGTACCTGGTTGATGGTAACCGGGGTGCCCATCTTGAACATGAACTTGACAACTTCAGCGCCCTTGACGGACATCTGGTTGGCCAGTTCGGAGACCGTGATGGTCTCGCCGATGGTCACGTCACGGATGACGGGGCCGGTCGGGTTCTGGAAGCCATGCTGGTTACGCTTCTTCAGCTTGCCCTTGCCACCACGACCGCGACGAGCGCCATCGCTCTCTTCGTCGGTGGTACGCGGAGCGGCACGCGGAGTCGGCGCCTTTTCCTTTTCCTTGACCTTGACCTTGATCGACACACGAGGCGCCTCGCCACGACGACGATCGTCATCGCGAGTACGGCTTTCGTTGCGACGGGTCTCGTCCTTCTTGCGCTCGGCAGCACGGGCTGCAGCGTCTTCGGAGGCCGGGGCGTCGGCGACTACCGGAGCCGGGGCAGCGGCAGGTGCCGGCTCTGGCTTGGCGGCAGGCGCAGGAGCGGCTACAGCAGAGTCGGCTGCCTGACGGCGAGCCTGATCTTCGTTGCGCTGGCGGACTTCGGCATCAACCTTGTCACGAACGGCGTTTTCAGCCGCACGGCGCTCTTCCACTTCACGCTTCTGCTCAGCCTGGACTTCTTCCGGGCTGCGCTGCACGAATACTTTCTTCTTGCGTACTTCTACGCTAATGCTCTTGCTACCGGCGACACGCAGGGTGCTGGTGGTTTTGCGCTGCAAGGTAATCTTGCGCGGCTCTTCCGCCTTGCTCTTGTGGCTGCTTTTCAAATGAGTCAGCAGGGTCTGCTTCTCATTGTCGGTCACTACCTGACCGGCGTCGGTGTGCGGCAGACCTGCCTCACGCATCTGCTGCAGCAGGCGCTCTACCGGTGCCTCGACCTCTTGGGCCAGTTCTTTCACCGTGACTTGCGTCATGCACTTCTCTCCTCAGGCCGCGCCTAATTACTCGAACCAATGGGCTCGGGCGGCCATGATCAACTTGCCGGCACGCTCTTCGTCGATGCCGTCGATGTCGAGCAGATCGTCGATCGACTGCTCGGCCAGGTCTTCGCGGTTAACCACGCCGCGCACCGCCAGTTCAGCCGCCAGGTCCTTGTCCATACCCTCAAGAGAGAGCAGGTCTTCGGCCGGGTGGGCGTCTGCCAGTTTTTCTTCGGTAGCGATGGCCTTGGTCAACAAACGGTCCTTGGCTCGAGCGCGGAGCTCATTGACGATATCTTCGTCAAAGCCATCGATGTTGAGCATTTCTTCCAACGGTACGTAGGCAATTTCTTCGAGGCTGGTGAAGCCTTCGTCGACCAGCACTTGGGCCAGCTCCTCGTCGACTTCCAGTTCATCGATGAAATTGCGCAGGATGTCACCTGTTTCGGCCTGCTGCTTGGCCTGAATGTCCTTCTCGGTCATCACGTTCAGGGTCCAGCCGGTCAACTGACTGGCAAGACGAACGTTCTGACCGCCACGGCCAATGGCCTGGGCCAGGTTATCCTCGGCGACGGCGATGTCCATGGCATGGGCATCTTCATCAACGATGATCGCCGCGACTTCAGCCGGCGACATGGCGTTGATGACGAACTGCGCCGGGTTATCGTCCCAGAGGACGATATCCACACGCTCACCACCCAACTCCCCGGATACAGCTTGGACGCGCGAACCACGCATGCCGATACAGGCGCCTTGCGGGTCGATGCGCTTGTCCTTGGAGCGGACGGCGATCTTGGCTCGCGAACCCGGATCACGGGAGGCAGCCATGACTTCAATGAGGCCCTCGGCAATTTCCGGCACTTCAATGCGGAAAAGCTCGATCAGCATCTGTGGCGCGGTGCGCGACAGGATCAGCTGAGGACCACGGTTTTCAGTGCGAATTTCCTTGAGCAGTGCACGCAGGCGCACACCCACACGGAAGGTTTCGCGCGGAATAATATCTTCGCGGGCCAGCAAGGCCTCGGCGTTGTTACCCAGGTCAACGATGACGTTGTCGCGGGTAACCTTTTTAACGGTACCGGAAATGATCTCGCCTACCCGTTCGCGGTAAGCATCGACCACCTGGGCACGCTCGGCCTCACGGACCTTCTGTACGATGACCTGCTTGGCGGTCTGGGCGGCGATGCGACCGAACTCGATGGACTCGATCTTCTCCTCGATCACGTCACCAATCTTGGCTTCCGGATGAGTGTCCTTGATCTTGTCCAGCCAGGTTTCGATCGCCGGATCATCAAGATCGGCTTCATCGACCACGGTCCAGCGACGGAAGGTCTCGTAGCTACCGGTGTGACGATTGATTTCCACACGCAGATCGACTTCATCTTCAAAACGTTTTTTGGTCGCAGTGGCCAGAGCCACTTCCAGCGCTTCGAAAATGACGCCGGGCGGTACACCTTTTTCGTTGGATACCGATTCAACAACCAGCAGTACTTCTTTGCTCATCGTACGCCTCGCCTTGCGCAAGCCATTGGGCCCGGATAGTCCGCCGGGCCCGGCACGTCTCAGTCAAAACTGGGAATAATATTGGCCTTGTCGATCGAGTCGATCGGCAACAGGAACTCTTGATCGTCCACCTGGACCACCACATCCTGCTCCTCCACACCGCGGAGAAGGCCCTGGAAGTTACGACGACCCTCGAAGGGTGAGCGCAGCTTGATCTTCACTTGTTCGCCGGCATGCGAGGCAAACTGTTCAAGCGTGAACAGCGGGCGTTCCATGCCAGGAGAAGAAACCTCTAGGGTATATTCAGAGCTGATCGGATCTTCCACATCGAGAACGCTGCTGACCTGACGGCTGACTTCTGCGCAGTCGTCCACCAGAATCCCGCCTTCCTTGTCGATGTAGACACGTAGTACCGAATGCTTGCCTTGGGAGACGAATTCAATCCCCCAGCATTCGAAGCCCAGCCCCGTGACCACCGGGGCCAACAAGGCCTGCAACTGTTCTAGCTTGCTCGACACCTGAACCCCCTCGTGCATGCTGTGCAAATGAAAAATGGGCGAAGCGCCCATCCCTGAAAGCGCCGTTGGACAACGACGCCGAAAACTGTTCGGTTAGCAAAAAGCCCCTGAAAAGGGGCTCCGCTGAAGCTGGTTGCGGGGGCTGGATTTGAACCAACGACCTTCGGGTTATGAGCCCGACGAGCTACCAAGCTGCTCCACCCCGCGACAAAGCTGGGGCGAAAGTATAAGACCGAACCCCATTGAGGGTCAAATCCAAACCTTCACCTACAAGAAAGCCCGCTAAAGCGGGCTCTCAAGCTTCAATATGGTACCGAGAAGGGGACTCGAACCCCTACACCCTATGGGCACAACCACCTCAAGGTTGCGTGTCTACCAATTCCACCACCTCGGCAATACTACTACTTGAAACCCGTTACTTCTGCTCTTGAGCCGGAGGAGGTACATCACCGGTATTATTGGTGGTTTCGCTCTTCTGCTGTTGGAGCACCGGTACATCATCATTAACTGCCGGCTTCTGCTGCTCTTTCACTTCTAGCACTGCTGGATCTGGAAGACCTGCTTGGCTAAGCTGGTGAGCTTGTTGCTTCGCGAAGTATCCTAACCCAAGTGCTGTCAAAAAGAAAGTGGCAGCGAGTATAGCAGTGAATTTACTTAGGAACGTTGCAGAGCCCTGGCTCCCGAACACGGTATTTGAAGCACCCGCGCCGAAAGATGCACCTGCTTCGGCACCCTTACCCTGTTGCAACAGTACCAGCACTACAAGCGACAGCGCTGCCAACAGATGAAAAACAACGATGACTGTTTCCAGCATTTGTTCAGTTTCCTGCGGCGCGACAAATTGCACCGAATTCGTCTGCGTTCAGGGAAGCCCCACCAATGAGCCCCCCATCGATATCCGGCATGCCGAACAGTTCGGCCGCATTGGCCGCCTTCACGCTGCCGCCGTAGAGCAGCTGCACCTTCGCAGCTACTTCAGCATCTTCTGCCGCCAGCTGGCCGCGGATGGCGGCGTGCACATCCTGGGCCTGCTGTGGCGTGGCCGTCAGGCCGGTGCCGATGGCCCATACAGGCTCATAGGCAATTACTGCATTGGCAAAAGCCTTAACACCGAATGCTTCGATGATACTGCTTAGTTGACGCCCGACAACTTCAAGCGTTTTGCCTGCCTCGCGCTCTTCAAGGGTTTCCCCGATGCAAAGCACTGGCTTCAAACCTTTGGCCTGGGCCGCTGCAAACTTGCGATTGAGCACTTCGTCGGTTTCACCAATGATCTGGCGACGTTCCGAGTGCCCCACCAACACCAACTTGCAACCTGCTTCAACCAGCTGTTCCGGAGCAACTTCCCCGGTCAGCGCACCCTGTTCGGGTTGTACAGCAGAATTCTGTGCGCCGACAGTTATTTCTTTACCTGCCAGGCCATCAATCACCTGATTGATGAACAAAGCCGGTGGAAACACCGCGACTTCCACTCTGCTCGGCAAGGCGAGATTGCTCAAGCCTTCGGTCAGCTCAGCGACGCTAGCGCGGGTACCGTGCATCTTCCAGTTACCAGCTACCATAGGGCGACGCATGCTTTACCTCGTCGGTCAAAGTGGGCGCAGATCTTACCCAACCAGATCTGCGCTGGCAAGCGCCTTCAGACACAAACTTCGCCGACCAGTCTGGCCAACGCTTCAGCGTGCGTCCGCACCTGGCTTTCGTCTTCGCCCTCGACCATGACCCGCACCAACGGCTCGGTACCGGACTTGCGCAACAGAACACGGCCGCGACCAGCCAAGGCTTCGGTCACATTGGCACTGGCTTCCTTGACTGCCGGGTGCTCCAGCGGGTCGACCTTGCTCGCGCCGAAGCGCACGTTGATCAGCACCTGCGGGCACTTGCGCAGGGCCTGACGAGCCTGCGCCAGGGTTTCACCACGGCGCTTGAGCGCCATCAGCACCTGCAGCGCGGCAATGATCGCGTCACCGGTGGTGGTGTGGTTGCAGCACACGACGTGGCCGGAGTTTTCACCCCCGACCAGCCACTCGCGCTCCAGCAGTTCGGCCATGACGTAACGGTCGCCGACCTTGGCCCGCACGAACGGGATATCCAGGTCCTTCAGCGCAAGCTCCAGGCCCAGGTTGCTCATCAGGGTACCCACCACCCCGCCCTGCAGCTTGCCACGGTCGTGCAGGTCGCGGGCAATGATGAACAGCAGCTCGTCACCATCGACGATGGCGCCAGTGTGGTCGACCATCAACACGCGATCACCGTCACCGTCGAAGGCAATGCCGAGGTCGGCATGGCCAACCAGCACGGCGGCCTGCAGCGATTCGATGTGGGTCGAGCCGCAACCTTCGTTGATGTTCAGGCCGTCCGGCTGGGCATGCAGCACGGTCACGTCAGCACCCAGCTCGCGGAACACGCTTGGCGCGACCTTGTAGGTGGCACCGTGGGCACAGTCGACCACAAGCTTCAGGCCATCGAAACTGGTGCTGCTAGGCACGCTGCTCTTGCAGAATTCGATGTATCGGCCAGCAGCATCGTTGATGCGCGAGACCTTGCCCAGCTTGCCCGAGTCGACAACGGTCATCGGCTGGTCGAGCAACTCTTCGATCATCAGCTCGACTTCGTCCGGCAGCTTGGTGCCCTGGCCCGAGAAAAACTTGATGCCGTTGTCTTCGTGCGGGTTGTGCGAAGCACTGATGACAATGCCCGCCTGGGCATGGAAGGTGCGAGTCAGGTAGGCGATGGCCGGTGTAGGCATTGGCCCCAGCAGCATGACGTCGGCACCTGCTGCGGCCAGACCGGCTTCGAGTGCGGACTCGAACATGTAGCCGGAGATACGCGTGTCCTTGCCCACCAGCACGCGGCAATGGCCCTGCTTACGGAAGGCCATGCCGGCCGCCCAGCCAAGCTTCAGCATGAAGTCAGGCGTGATCGGGAATTCGCCGACGCGGCCACGAATGCCGTCGGTACCAAAGTATTTTCTGCTCATAGGGACTCCAATGTTCTTATTCGGCGTTTTGTACCGCAGCGATCATGCGCACCACATCGACAGTTTCGGCCACGTCATGGACACGAAGGATGCTCGCCCCCTTGGTCATGGCCAACGCCGCCAGCGCAAGGCTGCCGTACAACCGCTCGCCGACCGGACGATCCAGCGTCAGGCCGATCATGCTCTTTCGTGAAACGCCCACCAGCAGCGGGCGCCCAAGGCGATAGAGCGCTTCCATGTGCTTGAACAGGCTCAGGTTGTGCGCCAATGTCTTGGCGAAACCAAAGCCCGGATCAAGGATGATTCTGTTCGCATCGATGCCCACTGCAGCGCAGGCGGCCATCCGCTGTTCAAGATAACGCGTAACGTCGGCGGTCACATCATCGTAATGCGGGTCGTCCTGCATGTTACCCGGCTCGCCGCGCATGTGCATGAGACACACCGGGAGCCCGGTGTCGGCAGCGGCATCCAGGGCGCCATCACGCTCCAGGCCACGGACGTCATTGATCAGCCCGGCACCGAGGCGCGCCGATTCACGCATGACGGCAGGCGTCGAAGTATCGACCGAAATGACGACGTCCAGGCGGCTGTTGATAGCCTCGACCATCGGCGCCACACGCTCCAGCTCCTCGGTCACGGATACCGCACGCGCACCGGGGCGCGTGGACTCACCACCGATGTCGATCAGCGTGGCGCCGGCGGCAGCCATCGCTTCGGCATGGCGCAGGGCCGCGTCGCGCTGACTGAAGCGCCCACCATCGGAGAAGGAATCGGGGGTGATATTGAGAATACCCATGACATGGGTACGCGACAAATCAAGAACCCGGTTGCCGCAAGGCAACCGGGTCGGGTACTGCACTGAGCTCATAGACGCCCTTAGTGTTGAGCTGCCGGACCGCCAATTGGCGATTCAGGGCGATCATCCTGGGCAGCAGGGGTGCCCGAATGCTTGTCGTCGTCCCAGTCACGCGGTTCGCGTGGCGTACGGCCAGCCATGATGTCATCGATCTGATCGGCATCAATGGTCTCATACTTCATCAGCGCTTCGGTCATCGCTTCGAGCTTGTCGCGATTCTCGATCAACAGCTGCTTGGCAGTGGCGTAGCACTGATCGATGATGCTGCGTACTTCGGAGTCGATCAGCTTGGCAGTCTCGCCGGAAACACTGGCGTGCTGGCTGCCCGCGCTGCGGCCGAGGAACACTTCACCCTCTTCTTCTGCGTACATCAGCGGGCCGAGTTTTTCCGACAAGCCCCACTTGGTGACCATGTTGCGAGCGATCTGGCTGGCCCGCATGATGTCGTTGGAGGCACCCGTGGTGACGCCGTCGAAGCCCAGGGTCATCTCTTCGGCGATACGGCCGCCGTACAACGAGCAGATCTGGCTGATCAGTGCACGCTTGGACAGGCTGTAGCGGTCTTCTTCCGGCAGGAACATGGTCACGCCCAGGGCGCGACCGCGCGGAATGATCGAAACCTTGTAGACCGGGTCGTGCTCAGGCACCAGGCGACCAACGATGGCATGACCCGCCTCGTGGTAGGCAGTGTTGCGCTTTTCTTTCTCGGACATGACCATGGTCTTGCGCTCAGCGCCCATCATGATCTTGTCCTTGGCCAGCTCGAACTCTTTCATTTCGACCAGGCGCTTGTTGGAACGCGCGGCAAACAGCGAGGCCTCGTTGACCAGGTTGGCCAGGTCGGCACCGGAGAAGCCAGGGGTACCACGGGCAATGACCGCCGGGTTGACGTTTTCGCCAATCGGCACCTTGCGCATGTGCACCTTGAGGATCTGTTCGCGACCGCGGATGTCTGGCAGGCCTACCACTACCTGGCGGTCGAAACGGCCTGGACGCAGCAGCGCCGGGTCGAGTACGTCAGGGCGGTTGGTAGCGGCAATGACGATGATGCCATCGTTCATTTCGAAGCCGTCCATCTCTACCAGCAACTGGTTGAGGGTTTGCTCACGCTCGTCGTGACCGCCGCCCATGCCGGCGCCACGGTGGCGACCAACGGCGTCGATTTCGTCGATGAAGATGATGCACGGGGCGTGCTTCTTGGCCTGCTCGAACATGTCGCGCACACGGCTGGCACCGACACCGACGAACATTTCCACGAAGTCCGAACCGGAAATGGTGAAGAACGGTACTTTTGCTTCGCCCGCAATGGCCTTGGCCAGCAGGGTCTTACCGGTACCGGGCGGGCCAACCATCAGCACACCGCGCGGGATACGACCACCCAGGCGCTGGAACTTGCCCGGATCGCGCAGGAACTCGACCAGCTCGCCCACTTCTTCCTTGGCTTCGTCGCAACCTGCAACGTCAGCCAATGTGGTCTTGACCTGGTCTTCGGACAGCAGGCGCGCCTTGCTCTTGCCAAAGCTCATCGGCCCGCCCTTGCCACCCGCACCACCTTGCATCTGGCGCATGAAGAACATGAACACGGCGATGATGACCAGGATCGGGAAGCTGGCGACCAGCAACTGCGTCCAGATGCTCTGCTGCTCTGGCTGCTTGCCTTCGACAACCACGTGATTGTCGACCAGGTCACCGATCAGGCCATTGTCGGTAATGGCCGGGCGCACGGTCTTGAAATTGTCGCCGTCGGCGCGCTTGCCGGTAATGATGTAGCCGTCGACGGTCACACGCTCGACCTTGCCATCCTTGACCTGCTGGATGAAGTCGGAATAGTTGAGGGTCTGCGGCTCGTTAGGGCTGGAGAAGTTGTTCATCACTGTCACCAGGACAGCTGCGATGATCAACCACAGGATCAGATTCTTTGCCATGTCGTTCAATTCGCTACCCTCTGAGGCCGGCGCACGACGCAGCCGTGCCTCGCATGATATTCATCGCCCTAACTTACTACATTACCTACGCAGCCGCAGGCACCGTCTGTAACCCTTTGTGAAAGCTAGACTACACGAAGTTCGGACGATCCAGACGGGAGGGCCGATTGGAAATAACTATCGACCACCCGCAGCACGCTGTTCAAACGCCTTTGAAACCCTTGCCCAACAGGTACTGCTCACGGGAACGGTCCCGCGAAGAAGACGGCTTGCGCATTTGCACCTTGTCGAACTTGGTGCGCACATCCTTCAGGTACATATCAAAGCCTTCGCCCTGGAAAATCTTGATCAGGAAATCTCCGCCGGGCTTCAGCACGCGGGTTGCCAGATCCAGAGCCAGCTCGCAGAGGAACATGGCGCGCGGCATGTCCACTTCGGGCGTACCACTCATATTGGGGGCCATGTCCGAAATCACAAGGTCTACGTGCGAATCACCGACCGCCGCGAGGATCTGCTGCAGCACTGCATCCTCGGTGAAGTCACCCTGGATGAAGGTCACGTCAGGGATCGAGTCCATTTCCAGGATATCGGAAGCGATCAACCGGCCCTGACCACCAATCAGACGACTGGTCACCTGCGACCAGCCGCCAGGGGCCGCGCCGAGGTCGATTACACTCATGCCAGGTCGGATCAGGCGGTCCTTTTCCTGGATCTCCAGCAGTTTGTAGCTCGCACGCGAGCGGTAGCCATCCTTCTGCGCCTGTTTCACAAAAGGGTCGTTAAAATGCTCTCGCAGCCAGTTTGCGCTGCTTTTGGAACGTTGTACCACGGGGCACCTCGATGATATGCGTCGTGATTGACTGGGCGGAGCCGGTGGCCCTCGGGTAAAATGCCGGTCAATTTTACAGAATCAGACGGAAAGGGTCAGATTATGCCGCTCAATAACGAGCAGAAGAAGCAGTACAAGTCCATTGGTCATGACCTGAAGCCGGTTTTGATCGTTGCTGGCAACGGTTTGAATGAAGGCGTAGTTGCCGAACTGGAACGCGCCCTGGTCGACCATGAGCTGATCAAGGTCGAGATTCGCTCGGAAGACCGCGAAGAACGTGCCGCAACCATTGCAGAACTGTGCAAGGCCGGCCGTGCCGAGCTGGTGCAGACCATCGGCAAGAAAGCGCTGATCTACCGTAAGAACCCACAGCCCAACAAGCAGCTGTCCAATATCCACCGCTACAAGTAACGGTGGCTCCGATCAGTGGCGCGGTTTGCGCGCCCTGACCGGTACCGGCTGGGCCACCAGCACGATGCCGGAAAAACCCAGCACCAGGAAACAGAACATCTGCCAGCGCTCGCCGACCGAAATGCCGTAGCGCAAGGTGTAGTACCCCACGCAGGCTGAAAACCCCAGCAACAGCATCTGGCCGCGAAATTGCCGCCACCAGGCCGCCAGGCCGTCCACCCTCGCCAGTACCGCCAGCTGAGTCAACAGCCCAAGCAGCGCCACGCCAATCAACCAGCGGTCGATCTGCCCGGCAATGTCTTGCACCAGCAAGGGTGCCAGACCACTGACCTTGAGCGCAGGCACCAGCCCCACATGGAACACCCACAGGCCACCAACCCAGAAAACCTGGGCCAGTTGCCAGAGGATCCCCTCAAGGGATGGCGCCCGCAGGCGCCGGTCAGATGTGCTGGACTTCGACAATCTCGTACTCGACCGTGCCGCTTGGCGTCTTGATGACGACGATGTCGCCTTCTTCCTTGCCGATGATGGCACGGGCAATCGGCGCGCTTGCCGAAAGCTTGCCGAGCTTGATGTTGGCTTCATCCTCGCCAACGATCTGGTATTTAACCCGCTCGTCGGTTTCGGTGTTGGCCAGCTCAACGGTGGTGCCGAAAATGACCTTGCCGGTATGGGCAATGGTGGTCACGTCGATCACGACCGAGTTCTGCAGACGGCCTTCGATATCGCGGATACGCGCCTCGACCATGCCCTGCTCTTCGCGGGCGGCATGGTATTCGGCGTTTTCCTTGAGGTCGCCCAGTTCGCGCGCTTCACCGATCGCCTGGCTCAGGCGCGGGCGCTCGGTCTTGCTCAGGAACAGGTGCTCCTCTTCCAGGGCGCGAGCGCCCTGGACGGTCATCGGGTACTTGGTAATGCTCATGCTTTCAGTCCTGCATGCAGATCTTGCAGGCGACGAACGGTCTTTTCAGGACCAAATTTCAGCGCCTCGCAGATGGCTTCACCGGCCGCAATGGTGGTGGTGCAGTAAATCTTGTGCTGCAGCGCATTGCGACGAATCGAGTAAGAATCGGCAATCGACTGACGGCCCTCGGTGGTGTTGATGATCAGCGAGACTTCGTCGTTCTTGATCATGTCGACCACGTGCGGGCGACCTTCGGTCACCTTGTTCACACGGCGCACTTTCAGGCCAGCCGCCTCGATAACCTTGGCGGTGCCAGCAGTTGCAACCACTTCGAAGCCCAGGGCGATCAGGTCGCGGGCAACGCCAGCCACTTGTGGCTTGTCGTCGTCACGCACGCTGATGAACGCGGTACCACCGGTCGGCAGCACTTCGCTGGCACCCATCTGGGCTTTGGCGAACGCTTCACCGAAGGTGTCACCGACACCCATGACTTCACCGGTCGATTTCATCTCAGGGCCGAGGATCGGGTCAACCCCCGGGAACTTGGCGAACGGGAAGACGGCTTCCTTGACGCTGTAGAAGTTCGGGATGATTTCCTGGGTGAAGCCCAGCTCTTTCAGGGTTTTACCGGCCATTACGCGGGCTGCGATCATGGCCAGGGAAGTGCCGATGCACTTGGACACGAACGGCACGGTACGCGAGGCGCGCGGGTTGACTTCGATCACGTAGATCTTGTCGCCTTGCAGGGCCAGCTGCACGTTCATCAGGCCGACAACGCCCAGCTCCAGGGCCATTTTGGTGACCTGTACGCGGACTTCGTCCTGCACTTCCTTGCTCAGCGAGTAAGGTGGCAGCGAGCACGCCGAGTCGCCGGAGTGAACGCCGGCCTGTTCGATGTGCTGCATGATGGCGCCGATCACAACGTCAGTGCCATCGCACACCGCATCCACGTCCATCTCGATGGCGCAGTTGAGGAAGTGGTCGAGCAGTACCGGGCTGTCGTTCGACACTTGTACCGCTTCACGCAGGTAGCGTTTGAGCTCGTCCAGTTCGTAGACGATTTCCATGGCGCGGCCGCCCAGTACGTACGACGGGCGCACCACCAGCGGGTAGCCGATGCCGCCAGCAGCACGGATGGCTTCTTCTTCGCTGCGTACGGTGGCGTTTGGCGGCTGCAGCAGGTTCAGGCGCTGAACCATCTGCTGGAAGCGCTCACGGTCTTCGGCGCGGTCGATGGCATCCGGGCTGGTACCGATGATCGGTACGCCGGCTTCTTCCAGGGCACGTGCCAGTTTCAGCGGGGTCTGGCCGCCGTAATGGACGATCACGCCTTTCGGCTTCTCGACACGGCACACTTCCAGCACGTCTTCCAGGGTCAGCGGCTCGAAGTACAGGCGGTCGGAGGTGTCGTAGTCGGTGGAGACGGTTTCCGGGTTGCAGTTGACCATGATGGTCTCGTAACCGTCTTCACGCAGCGCCAGGGCGGCGTGTACGCAGCAGTAGTCGAACTCGATACCTTGGCCGATACGGTTCGGGCCGCCACCCAGGATCATGATCTTGTCGCGTGTCGACGGGTTCGCCTCGCACTCTTCCTCGTAGGTGGAGTACAGGTAGGCGGTGTCGGTGGCGAACTCGGCGGCGCAGGTGTCGACGCGCTTGTACACCGGGAACACTTCCAGCTTGTGGCGGTGACGGCGCAGGTTCTTGTCGGTGATACCCAGCAGCACGGCCAGGCGCTGGTCCGAGAAACCTTTGCGCTTGAGGCGCAGCATCAGGCTCTTGTCGATGGACGACAGGGCCAGGGTCTTGACCTTCTCTTCTTCCTTGATCAGATCTTCCATCTGCACCAGGAACCACATGTCGATGCCGGTCAGTGCGAAGATTTCTTCACAGGTCATGCCCGAACGCATGGCGTCAGCGACGTACCAGATACGCTCGGCGCCCGGTACGGTCAGCTCGCGCTTGAGGATGCCGGCAGCTTCAGGGCTGGCCAGGTCCACTTTCGGGTCCAGACCGCAGGCACCGACTTCCAGGCCGCGCAGGGCTTTCTGCAGGGATTCCTGGAAGGTACGGCCGATGGCCATGACTTCACCCACGGATTTCATCTGGGTGGTCAGGCGGGCGTCGGCTTTCGGGAATTTCTCGAAGGCGAAGCGCGGCAGCTTGGTGACGACGTAGTCGATCGACGGCTCGAAGGAAGCCGGGGTGCGGCCGCCGGTGATGTCGTTCTGCAGTTCGTCGAGGGTGTAGCCAATGGCCAGCTTGGCGGCGATCTTGGCAATCGGGAAGCCGGTGGCCTTGGAAGCCAGGGCGGACGAACGCGATACGCGCGGGTTCATCTCGATGACGACCATACGGCCGGTGTCCGGGCAGATACCGAACTGCACGTTGGAACCGCCGGTTTCAACACCGATTTCACGCAGCACCGCCAGCGAGGCGTTGCGCATGATCTGGTATTCCTTGTCGGTCAGGGTCTGCGCGGGAGCAACGGTGATCGAGTCACCGGTGTGCACGCCCATCGGGTCGAAGTTTTCGATCGAGCAGACGATGATGCAGTTGTCCTTTTTGTCGCGGACCACTTCCATCTCGTACTCTTTCCAGCCGATCAGCGATTCGTCGATCAGCAGCTCTTTGGTCGGCGACAGGTCCAGACCACGGGTGCAGATTTCTTCGAATTCTTCACGGTTGTAAGCGATACCACCGCCGGTGCCACCCATGGTGAACGACGGGCGAATGATGCACGGGAAGCCGAGCTTTTCGAGGACCGCATTGGCCTCTTCCATGCTGTGGGCGATACCCGAGCGCGGGCATTCCAGACCGATGTCTTTCATGGCCTTGTCGAAGCGCGAGCGGTCTTCAGCCTTGTCGATGGTATCGGCGTTGGCACCGATCATCTCTACGCCAAACTTCTCCAGAACGCCGTGGCGCTCCAGGTCCAGGGCGCAGTTCAGGGCGGTCTGGCCACCCATGGTCGGCAAAACGGCGTCCGGGCGCTCTTTCTCGATGATCTTGGCCACCGACTGCCACTTGATCGGCTCGATGTAGGTGGCGTCGGCCATGGCCGGGTCGGTCATGATGGTGGCTGGGTTGGAGTTCACCAGGATGACGCGGAAACCTTCCTCGCGCAGGGCCTTGCAGGCCTGGGCGCCGGAGTAGTCGAATTCACAGGCCTGGCCGATCACGATCGGGCCGGCACCGAGAATCAGGATGCTTTTGATGTCTGTACGTTTTGGCATGGTGGTCACTCAAATCCGGGGTCAGTCGGCAAGCCGCTTAGAACAATCTGGGTCAGGCGCTTCCGGGCGCGGCGCGAGCCGGCCCGGGGCCTTGAAGCAGGATGCTCAGCGGCGCTTGGCCATGGCATCGGTGAAACGATCGAACAGTGGCGCGACGTCGGTCGGGCCAGGGCTCGCTTCAGGGTGGCCCTGGAAGCTGAACGCGCTCTTGTCGGTGCGCTCGATACCCTGCAGGGTGCCGTCGAACAGCGACTTGTGGATGGCGCGAACGTTGCCCGGCAGGGTAGCTTCGTCAACAGCAAAACCGTGGTTCTGGCTGGTGATCATGACCACACCGCTGTCCAGGTCCTGGACCGGGTGGTTGGCACCGTGGTGACCGTGACCCATTTTCACGGTCTTGGCGCCGGAGGCCAGGGCCAGCAGCTGGTGGCCGAGGCAGATGCCGAATACCGGAATCTCGGTTTCGAGGATTTCCTTGATCGCCTGGATGGCGTAGTCGCACGGCTCAGGGTCACCAGGGCCGTTGGACAGGAACACGCCGTCCGGGTTGAGGGCCAGCACTTCGCTGGCCGGGGTCTGGGCCGGCACCACAGTCACGCGGCAGCCACGGGCAACCAGCATGCGCAGGATGTTCAGCTTGACGCCGTAGTCGAAGGCAACCACGTGGTAAGGCAGGTCGGCAGCTTCGATGGTCGGGTGGCTGTCGGTTTTCAGCTCCCACACGCTGGAGCGCCACTCGTAGCGCTCTTTGGTGGAAACGACCTTGGCCAGGTCCATGCCCTTCAGGCCCGGGAAACCACGGGCAGCGGCGATGGCGGCTTCTTCGCTGATGTTGTCACCGGCGAGGATGCAACCGTTCTGGGCGCCCTTTTCACGCAGGATACGGGTCAGGCGACGGGTGTCGATGCCAGCGATGGCAACGACGTTGTTGGCCTTGAGGTATTCAGGCAGCGACTGGGTGTTACGCCAGTTGCTGGCCAGCAGCGGCAGGTCACGGATGACCAGGCCAGCGGACCAGACGCGGTTCGACTCGGCATCTTCCGGCGTAGTACCGGTGTTACCGATGTGCGGGTAGGTCAGGGTAACGATTTGCTGCGCATAGGAAGGGTCTGTAAGGATTTCCTGGTAGCCGGTCATAGCGGTGTTGAATACCACCTCACCAACGGTCTGACCGTCGGCACCAATGGCTTCACCGCGAAAAATACTGCCGTCGGCAAGGGCGAGTATGGCTGGCTTTGTCAAGAAGACCTCCCGTAAATCAAGCATGAAAGGGCGATCGCAGGTTGCAAAAAAGCGGAGTGACGTATGGACACGTCACCCCGCTTTCATGTGCTGAATTCAATTCGCTGCGCGCTTTTAGTGGACACACTAAAGCTGTAGCTTACAGAAAAGTGCGTTTTCGGTCTACCGCATATGTGTCTCTAAAACACATGAATGCGACAGACTGACATCGGCGGTGGCTTCTTCGCGGGCTTGCCCGCTCCCACAAGACCGGCGCAATACCTGTGGGAGCGGGCAAGCCCGCGAAGAAGCCCACACCACTCGAACGGCTTAGCGCAGCTCGAGCACATCCTGCATGTCGTACAGGCCAGGCTCGCGCCCATCCAGCCACAGTGCCGCACGCACGGCGCCCTTGGCGAAGGTCATGCGGCTGGAGGCCTTGTGAGTGATTTCCAGACGCTCGCCTTCGGCAGCGAACAATACAGTGTGATCACCCACCACATCACCGGCACGCACAGTCGCGAAACCAATGGTCTTGCGATCACGCGCACCGGTCTGCCCTTCGCGGCCATACACGGCCACTTCCTGCAGGTCCCGGCCCAGCGCATTGGCAACCACTTCACCCATGCGCAGCGCAGTGCCCGACGGCGCATCGACCTTGTGCCGGTGGTGCGCCTCGATGATCTCGATATCAACATCATCACCCAGCACCCGCGCCGCCATATCCAGCAGCTTGAGGCTGAGGTTGACGCCGACACTGAAGTTGGCGGCAAACACGATTGGAATGTCCTTGCCTGCCTCGGCCAGCAGTTGCTTCTCTTCAACAGAGAAGCCCGTAGTACCGATGATCATCGCCTTGCCGTGCTTGCGGCAGAACGCCAGGTTCTTGAGGGTGACCGAAGGGTGCGTGAAATCGATCAGCACGTCGAACTCGTCGGCAACCTTGGCCAGGTCATCGGACAGCAGCACACCGATCCGGCCGAGGGCCGCCAATTCACCGGCGTCCGCCCCGACCAGCGAGCTGTCAGGGCGATCGATCGCTGCCGTCAGGCCGGCACCCGGGGTTTGCTGCACAGCCTCGATCAGGGTCTTGCCCATCCGCCCTGCCGCGCCCATCACTGCAATACGTCGCATAGCCTTTTCCTTGTCAGAGATCGCCGAAGAAGCGCTTCACGCCATCGAACCAGCCACTGGCCTTGGGCGAGTGGGAACTGTCGCCTTCCAGCGAGTCACGCAGCTCTTCGAGCAGCTCGCGCTGACGGCGGCTGAGGTTGACCGGGGTTTCCACCGCCACACGGCACAGCAGGTCACCCGCACCACCACCGCGCACCGGCGCCACACCCTTGCCACGCAGGCGGAACTGCTTGCCAGTCTGGGTGCCTTCCGGAATTTTCAGCTTCACGCGACCATCAAGGGTCGGCACTTCCAGCTCACCACCCAAGGCGGCATCGGTGTAGCTGATGGGCACTTCGCAGTACAGGTGCTTGCCGTCGCGCTGGAAGATCTCGTGCTCACGTACACTGATCACCACGTACAGGTCGCCAGTCGGGCCACCATGGGTACCGGCCTCGCCCTCGCCCGAGAGGCGGATGCGGTCGCCGGTATCGACACCTGCCGGCACCTTGACCGACAACGTCTTGTATTCTTCGACACGCCCTTCGCCGTGGCACGAGGTGCACGGGTCGGTAATGATCTTGCCCTGGCCATGGCAGCGCGGGCAGGTTTGCTGCACCGAGAAGAAGCCTTGCTGCATGCGCACCTGACCGATGCCGCCGCACGTCGGGCAGGTCGACGGGGTCGAACCCTTCTTGGCACCGGAACCGTCGCAAGGCTGGCAATTGACCAGGGTAGGAACGCGGATGCTGACCGTGGTGCCACGCACCGCTTCTTCCAGGTTCAGCTCCAGGGTGTAGCGCAGGTCGCTGCCGCGCTGGGCACCGCCACGTCCGCCACCACGGCCGCCGCCAAAGAAGTCGCTGAATACATCACCGAAGATGTCGGAGAAGTTGGCGCCACCGAAGCCGGCACCGCCGCCGCCCATGCTTGGGTCGACACCGGCATGGCCATACTGGTCGAACGCCGCGCGCTTGCTGGCATCAGACAGTACTTCGTAGGCCTCGTTGGCCTCCTTGAACATGTCTTCCGACTCTTTGTCACCCGGGTTGCGGTCCGGGTGGTACTTCATCGCCAAACGGCGGTAAGCCTTTTTGAGGTCAGCTTCACTGGCGCCGCGCTCGACACCCAGAACCTCATAGTAATCACGCTTGGACATAGGTCATTTGCACCTTGTTGGGCGTCTGGCATCTGCGCCGCGCCGTCAGCACCTGCCTGCGCCACCAAGGGCCGCTGACAGATGCTGTAAAAATTCTCGAATTCCAGATACGCCAACGCGGGAGCAAGCCCCCGCGCGGCGACATCCTACCAGCTCACCGCCAAACGGCGGTGAGCTGGCCGACAACATGCAACGATTACTTCTTGTCGTCGCCTTTTACTTCTTCGAACTCGGCGTCAACCACGTCATCGTGCTTGGCTTCCGGCTCGGCCTGCTGCGCGCCACCCTGAGGCTGTTCGGCCGACTGCTCGGCGTACATTTTCTGGGCAACCGGGGCAGAGACCTTGGACAGCTCTTCGACCTTGGCATCGATGGCAGCCTTGTCGTCGCCTTTGACGGCGGCTTCCAGGGCAACCACGGCCGCTTCGATGGCAGTCTTCTCTTCAGCGGTGACCTTGTCACCCGCGTCAGCGACCATCTTGCGGGTCGAGTGAACCAGCGCATCACCCTGGTTACGGGCAGCGGCCAGCTCTTCGAACTTGCGGTCTTCCTCGGCGTTGGCCTCGGCGTCACGCACCATGCGCTCGATCTCTTCGTCCGACAGGCCGGAGTTGGCCTTGATCACGATCGACTGCGACTTGCCGGTCGCCTTGTCTTTGGCGCTGACGTGCAGGATACCGTTGGCATCGATGTCGAAGGTAACTTCGATCTGAGGCACGCCACGTGGAGCTGGCGGAATGTCAGCCAGGTCGAACTTGCCCAGCGATTTGTTCTGCGCGGCCTGCTTACGCTCACCTTGCAGCACGTGAATGGTCACGGCGCCCTGGTTGTCATCGGCAGTCGAGAACACCTGCGACTTCTTGGTCGGAATGGTGGTGTTCTTCTCGATCAGCGCAGTCATCACGCCGCCCATGGTTTCGATACCCAGGGTCAGCGGGCTGACGTCCAGCAGCAGCACGTCTTTCACATCGCCGGCCAGAACAGCAGCCTGGATGGCGGCGCCCATGGCGACGGCTTCGTCCGGGTTGACGTCCTTGCGCGCTTCTTTACCGAAGAAATCGGCAACGGTTTTCTGCACCAGCGGCATACGGGTCTGGCCACCGACCAGGATCACGTCGTCGATCTTGCTGGCGTCGATGCCAGCATCTTTCAGGGCGATACGGCAAGGCTCGATGGTGCGCTGCACCAGCTCTTCAACCAGCGACTCCAGCTTGGCGCGGGAGATCTTCACGTTCAGGTGCTTAGGACCGGTGGCATCTGCAGTGATGTACGGCAGGTTGACGTCGGTCGACTGAGCAGACGACAGCTCGATCTTGGCCTTCTCGGCCGCTTCCTTCAGGCGCTGCATGGCCAGAGGGTCGCCCTTCAGGTTCATGCCGGACTCTTTCTTGAACTCTTCGACCAGGTAGTCGATCAGCAGCATGTCGAAGTCTTCGCCACCCAGGAAGGTGTCGCCGTTGGTAGCCAGTACTTCGAACTGGTGCTCACCGTCGACTTCGGCGATTTCGATGACCGAAACGTCGAAGGTACCGCCACCCAGGTCATAAACGATGACAGTGTGGTCGCCCTTGGCCTTGTCCATGCCGTAGGCCAGCGCAGCAGCGGTCGGCTCGTTGATGATGCGCTTCACGTCCAGACCGGCGATGCGGCCGGCGTCTTTGGTCGCCTGACGCTGGCTGTCGTTGAAGTAGGCCGGAACGGTGATGACCGCTTCGGTAACTGGCTCGCCGAGGTAGTCTTCGGCGGTTTTCTTCATCTTTTTCAGCACTTCGGCGCTGATTTGCGGCGGTGCCATTTTCTGGCCGTTCACTTCAACCCAGGCGTCACCGTTGTCAGCCTTGGCGATCTTGTACGGAACCAGTTGGATGTCTTTCTGCACGACCTGCTCTTCAAAGCGGCGGCCGATCAGGCGCTTTACCGCGAACAGGGTGTTGTGCGGGTTGGTAACAGCCTGACGCTTGGCCGACTGACCTACCAGGATTTCGCCATCGTTGGCGTAGGCCACGATCGAAGGGGTGGTACGCGCACCTTCGGCGTTTTCGATGACTTTGACGTTACCGTTTTCCAGGATGGAGACACACGAGTTGGTGGTCCCCAGGTCGATACCGATGATTTTGCCCATGTTAACTCTCCCGAAACTTGAATTTGGTAGCAGCGACTACTTTGGCCAACTGCGGTAATACTTGAAGGCTTGACACCTAGATGGGGTTGCCCCGACGGATTTCAAGCCTTTTCATTGATCGAGGGTTGCGCAGCGCTCGGCGCCTTGCTGACCACCACCATGGCGGGGCGCAGCAGACGGCCGTTCAGCAGGTAACCCTTCTGGAACACGTTCAGCACGCTGTTCGGCTCGACTTCGGCGCTTTCCTGCATGGCCATCGCCTGGTGATGCTCAGGGTTGAACGGTTCACCGTGCGGATCGACGACTTCGAGGTTGTAGCGCTTCAGGGTGTCCTGGAACATCTTGAGGGTCAGTTTGACGCCTTCGCGGATAGCCTTGACCTGCTCATCTTCGTCACTGGAGTGCGCCAGGGCCAATTCCAGGCTGTCGATCACCGGCAGCAAGTCGTTGGAGAACTTCTCCAGGGCGAACTTGTGGGCTTTCTCGACATCCTGCTCGGCACGACGTCGCACGTTCTGCACGTCGGCAACGGCGCGCAGCGCCTGGTCCTTGGCTGCGGCCAGCTGTTCCTCGAGCTCCAGAACACGGGTGTCAGCTGCAGTGCCTGCACCGGTTTCTTCCACGTTAAGGTCTTTCTCGTTCAGCTGTTCATCAGCCATGGGGTCTCTCCTGCGCAATTTTGTGGACTGCGAGCCAGGCTCGCCTGTGATGTCGGCTATATGGGGCCGGAAAAACCAGCTTCAAGGGGCAAGGTGGTTTTCCCGGTTGCAACAGAATCTGCCAAGGGGCATTGGCAGGCCTGAAAAAAGTACTGTATAAATAACCAGACCTGACTTTCGGGAGCCGCCCCTCATGCTGGTGCACCTGTCCATTCACAACTACGCCATCGTCGAGCACCTCGACCTCGAAATTGCCCGCGGCATGTCCGTCATCACGGGCGAGACCGGTGCCGGTAAATCGATCATGCTCGACGCCCTCGGCCTGGCCCTGGGCGATCGGGCCGACAGTGGCGTGGTGCGCCCTGGCACCGACAAGGCAGACATCCTCGCCACTTTCGACCTGGTAGACATCCCCGAGGCCCACGCCTGGCTGGCCGAACGCGACCTGGACAACGACGGGCTGTGCATACTGCGCCGGGTCATCACCGCCGAAGGCCGTAGCCGCGGCTACATCAACGGCACGCCGTGCCCGCTGGGCGACCTCAAGGCGCTGGGCGAGCTGCTGATCGATATCCACAGCCAGCACGAGCACCAGTCGCTGCTGAAAACCGACACCCACCGCCGCCTGCTCGACGAGTACGCCGGCGCCGTCGACCTGGCCCGCCAGGTGCATCTGGCGGCCAAGCGCTGGAACCAGACCCGCCTGGAGCTGGAGCGGCTGTCCAATTCAGGTGATGAGCAGCGCGCCCGCCATCAGCTGCTCAGCTACCAGCTGGAAGAGCTGGACAACCTGGGCCTGGGCGAGCACGAACTGGAGCAACTGGAGCAGGAGCACAAGAACCTGACCAGCGCCGAAGCGCTGTTCGGCATTTGTCGCCAGGTGATCGACCAGTGCAGTGAAAGCGACTCGGGCAACGTGCTCAGCGCCCTCACCTCCAGCCTCAACCGGCTGGGCGCTGCCACCCACTCACCCAAGGCCTTGGGCGAGGCCGCCAACCTGATCGCCAGCGCTCAGATCCAGGTAGAAGAAGCCGTAGGCGAGCTCAACCGCTTCCTCGACAACTTCGACGCCGACCCGATGCGCCTGCAGGCTTTGGAAGAACGCCTCGACACCATCTATACACTGGCGCGCAAACACCGCGTGCACCCCACTGAACTGCCGCACCTGCAGCAACAACTGATGGAAGAAATCGAAGGCCTGAACGCCAGCGACGAGTCGATCGAGCGGCTGGGCGAAGAACTGGCTGCTTTCGCACAGCATTATAAAGAGCGGGCCCGTGAACTCAGCGCCCTGCGCCAGCAAGCCGCCCAGCAACTGGCGGGCGCCGTCGAGCAGGAAATCCAGCGCCTGGGCATGCCCGGCGGGCGTTTCCGCATCGAGCTGACGCCCACCGAGGGCGCGGACCTGTCACCGCATGGCCTGGAGCAGATCGAACTGCTGGTCAGCGCCAACCCCGGCCAGCCGCTCAAGGGCCTGGCAAAGGTGGCTTCGGGTGGCGAACTGTCGCGTATCAGCCTGGCGATCCAGGTGATTACCGCACAGACATCGCGCATTCCTACCCTGGTGTTCGACGAAGTCGATGTGGGTATCGGCGGCCCTACTGCCGAAATCGTCGGCCAGTTGTTGCGCCGCCTGGGCGAGCGCGGCCAGGTGCTGACCGTGACTCACCTGCCACAGGTTGCGGCGCAAGGGCATCACCACCTGTTTGTACACAAGGTGCGCAACAGCGACACCACCCACACCGCCGTGGCCAGCCTGGGCAAGCGTGAGCGGGTAGAAGAAGTGGCGCGGATGCTGGGCGGCATTGACCTGACCAAGGAATCCCTGGCGCATGCGCGCAAGATGGTGGTTTCTGGCAAGGCCTGATGCTACCGGTACTGGCCCTATCGCCGGCAAGCCAGCTCCCACAAGGTGATCACAGGCCCTGAAATATGTGGTGTACCTGTGGGAGCTGGCTTGCCGGCGATAGGGCCAGTGCAGACAACCCAATTAATCTGCCGAAGCAGAAAGCACAAAGGCGACCCGAAGGTCGCCTTTGTCATTCATAACGATAAAAAATCGTTACTTCTTCTTACGCACATACAGGACCAGATTGTGGTCTACCAGCTCGAAGCCATGCTCGGCTACGATTTCGCGCTGGCGCTTCTCGATTTCGGCATCCATGAATTCGATGACTTCACTGGTATCCACGTTCACCATATGGTCGTGGTGACCGCCATCGGCCAGCTCGAACACTGCGTGGCCGCCGTCGAAGTTGTGGCGAACCACCAGACCCGCTGCTTCGAACTGGGTCAGTACGCGATAGACGGTGGCCAGGCCTACGTCCTCGCCTGCTTCCATCAGTGCCTTGTAAACATCCTCGGCACTCATGTGACGCTGCTCGGTGGAATCGAGCATCTGAAGGATCTTGACTCGAGGCAGGGTCACCTTGAGACCGGCTTTGCGTAATTCGCTATTTTCAACCATGGTCAGCTTTCTCGCCGATGCTGCTTCGCAGCTTCTCTTAATACGGGTATGATCGGGGTTTACGTTGTCCAGCCAAGATAGTGGAAGTCGCCCACCGATGCAAAACACCAAGCTCTTGCTAACCAGCCTCACCCTAGTGGGACTGCTCGCACTCGCCGGTTGCTCGTTTCCCGGGGTTTACAAAATCGACATCCAGCAGGGCAATGTCGTCACGCAGGACATGATAGACCAATTACGCCCGGGAATGACCCGCCGGCAAGTAAGGTTTATCATGGGCAACCCGCTGATTCAGGATACCTTCCACACCAACCGTTGGGATTACCTGTACAGCCTGCAGCCTGGTGGTGGTAAACGCCAGCAAGAGCGCATGAGCATCTTCTTCAACGAGAGCGACCAACTGGTCAGCTTGTCGGGCGACTTCATGCCAGGCGTCAGCCGCGACCAGGAAATCCTGGGGGGCAGCAGCGACACCACAGTCAGCCCGGCCACCGAGCCAGGCCAGACAGCGCAGCCAGCGGCTCAGCCTGAAGAAAAACCAGCCAAGCCAGGCTCGGTGGAAGAATCCATCCAGCGCGAAATCGACACCATCGAGACCACCCCGGTCCCGACGCCGGCTCCGCTGGAAACCCGCTAAGCGGGAACAGCAGTCACAAAAAAGCCCGGACCTGGTCCGGGCTTTTTGTTTTCGCCGTATCTGTCAGGCATGCAGTTGCTTGGCACGCTGGCAGAAAGCATCGACCAGCGTGTTGGCCGCCTGATTGAACAGCGGGCCCAAGGTGGCGCGCACAATCGGCCCGGCATAATCGAAAGACAGGTCCAGGCTGATCTTGCAGGCCTTTTCACCCAGCGGCTTGAACACCCACACGCCATGCAACTGCGTGAACGGCCCCTCCTCAAGGTTCATCTCGATAGACTGCCCCGGCACCAGCACGTTACGCGTGACGAAGTACTGGCTCATGCCGCCCTTGGCCACCTCGAGCTTGGCGTGCATGTGCGTGTCGCTGGCGTCGATCACCGTCGAGGCCGAGCACCACGGCAGAAACTCTGGGTAGCTGGCCACATCGTTGACCAGATCGTAGAGCGCCTGGGCGGGGTATGGCAGCAGGGCGGAGCGTTGAATATGGGTAGTCATCCAGGCGTCACTTCCAAGGCTGGGTGGCGGCGCTTCGCAGCGTGCCGAAAACAGGTTCTGTCACCAAGACAGGCCCGTATTGTCCGGTATTCATTGCAGTGGCTCAAGCACACCGAAATCCCATAGCGGACGACGCACGGACTTGCCTATAATGCCGCCCCTATGGCTAAGCAAAAAAAACATCCGACCGGGACCATCGCGCAAAATAAAAAAGCGCGACACGATTACTTCATCGAACACAAGTTCGAGGCCGGGCTGGTCCTGTCCGGCTGGGAAGTAAAAAGCCTGCGAGCTGGCAAGGCGCACCTCGTTGACAGTTACGTGCTGCTCAAGGACGGTGAAGCCTGGCTGTTCGGCAGCCACATCACCCCGCTGACCACTGCCAGCACCCACGTCATCGCCGACCCCATCCGCACCCGCAAGCTGCTGCTGAACAAGCGCGAGCTCGAGCGGCTGGAAGCGGCTGTAGCGCAAAAGGGCTACACCTGCGTGGCGTTGTCGCTGTACTGGAGCAAGCACCTGATCAAGTGCGAAATTGCGCTGGGCAAGGGCAAGAAGGAATACGACAAGCGCGACACCGTGCGCGAACGCGATTCCAACCGCGAGCTGCAGCGGGTCGTGCGGAACAAGGGCAAGGAAGACTAATCGGTCTTTAGCCTGTTCCCATAGGGACCGGCGCCAGGTTCAAACCCGGCGCCCATCCTGTGGGAGCGGGCGTGCCCGCGAAGAATCCAGCACCGATCTCAGCGCCCGCTGCGCCGCTCTGCCCGGGCCACCCGCTGCGCCTCTTCGTGTGCCTCTTGCAGCACCTCCTGCACATACAGAATGTGCCGGCTGGACACCTCCCGCGCATCCTCCGCCCTGCCCTCGACAATCGCCAGGTACAGCTCCCGGTGCTGGCTGATCAGCATGTCCCGGGTCTCGGTCCGTTGCTGGTACATGCCACCAATATTGGTCACCACGTTGCGCTTGAGCAGGTCGAACAAACCACGAATGGTGTGCAGCAGCACCGCGTTATGGCTGGCCTCGGCAATCGCCAGGTGGAAACGCGCATCGGCCACCCCCTCCTCCGCCCGAGTGACTTCATCGACCCGGGTGTAGCAGTCCTGCAACGCATCGAAGGCCGCCTTCAGGCGTGCCCGGTCCGGCTCGGTGGCACGCTGGGCGGCGTAATAGGCACACGACGCCTCCAGGGTATGGCGAAATTCAAGGAGGTCGCGCTGCGCCTCGGCACTGTGCTCGAGCAACTGCAGCAATGGGTCGCTGAATGTAGAGCCCAGTGACTCGGCAACAAAATTGCCGCCGCCCTGGCGGCTGACCAGCAGCCCCTTGGCCACCAGCTTCTGGATCGCCTCACGCAGTGACGGGCGGGACACGCCGAACTGCTCGGCGAGGGCGCGTTCGGCCGGCAGCCGCTGCCCCGAGGTCAGCGTGCCTTCCAGAATCATCCCTTCCAACCGATCGACGATGTCGTCGGACAGGCGCCGTTGGCGGACCTGATCAAAAACCATCACATGCTCTCCACAAACCCCCGGCAAATTTCAGGGGCGCCTATTCTCGCCGATCCAGGCCGCGCAAACACCCATCAAGCCGCGATTTTCCCAGCGCATCAGGCGCCCGCTCATCGGCACGCGACCAAAGTTTTGCACAGGACAAATTGACACACCCACGACAGCGCTTTTAACCTAGCGACCAGCCATTGTAAATTGGTCTTACCAATTATCCAATGCCAGTGCTGACCAACAACAATTAGGGGCCACCCCATATGCAAACCTGGCAACAACTCTATAGCCCGCTTGGTAGTCTTGGCCTGTCCGCACTGGCGGCAGTCATCCCTATCGTGTTCTTCTTCCTTGCCCTCGCCGTGTTCCGCCTGAAAGGCCACGTAGCGGGCAGCATCACCCTCGCGCTGTCGATCCTGGTGGCGATCTTCGCATTCCAGATGCCTGTCGACATGGCCCTCGCTGCCGCGGGTTATGGGTTCCTCTACGGCCTCTGGCCGATTGCCTGGATCATCGTTGCCGCGGTGTTCCTGTACAAACTCACGGTCAAGAGTGGCCAGTTCGAAGTGATCCGCAGCTCGGTGCTGTCGATTACCGACGACCAGCGCCTGCAAGTGCTGCTGATCGGCTTCTGCTTCGGTGCCTTCCTGGAAGGCGCGGCGGGCTTCGGCGCCCCTGTGGCAATCACTGCCGCACTGCTGGTGGGCCTGGGCTTCAACCCGCTATACGCCGCCGGCCTGTGCCTGATCGCCAACACCGCACCGGTGGCATTCGGTGCCCTGGGCATTCCGATCATCGTGGCCGGCCAGGTCACCGGCATCGACGCCTTCCACATCGGCGCGATGACCGGCCGCCAACTGCCGCTGCTGTCGTTGTTCGTGCCGTTCTGGCTGGTGTTCATGATGGACGGCCTGCGCGGCGTGAAGGAAACCTGGCCTGCCGCCCTGGTCGCCGGCCTGAGCTTCGCCGTTACCCAGTACTTCACGTCGAACTTCATCGGCCCGGAACTGCCCGACATCACCTCGGCACTGGCCAGCCTTATCTGCCTTACCCTGTTCCTGAAAGTCTGGCAGCCAAAGCGTTCGTTCAGCGAAGCCAAAGGCAGCGTCGGCGCAGCCGTTGTGCAGCCAAGTGGCAGCCAGCCTAGCCCTTACAGCTTTGGCGAAATCTTCAAGGCCTGGTCGCCGTTCCTGATCCTGACCGTACTGGTCACCATCTGGACCCTGAAGCCGTTCAAGGCAGCGTTCGCCCCGGGCGGTGCCATGTACAACTTCGTCTTCAACTTCGCCATCCCGCACCTCGACCAGTTGGTGATCAAGACCGCACCGATCGTTGCCGCGCCCACTGCCATGCCAGCGGTGTTCAAGCTTGACCCGATCTCCGCCACCGGCACCGCGATCTTCCTCTCGGCGCTGATTTCCATGGCAGTGCTGAAGATCAACTTCAAAACTGGTCTGACCACTTTCAAAGAGACTTTCTGGGAGCTTCGCTGGCCCATCCTGTCGATCGGCATGGTGCTGGCCTTCGCCTTCGTCACCAACTACTCGGGCATGTCCTCGACCATGGCCCTGGTACTGGCCGGCACCGGTGCCGCGTTCCCGTTCTTCTCGCCGTTCCTTGGCTGGCTGGGCGTATTCCTGACCGGCTCGGACACTTCGTCCAACGCCCTGTTCAGCTCGCTGCAGGCCACCACTGCTCACCAGATCGGGGTAAACGACACCCTGCTGGTAGCGGCCAACACCAGCGGCGGCGTGACCGGCAAGATGATCTCGCCACAGTCCATCGCCGTGGCCTGCGCTGCCACCGGCCTGGTGGGCAAGGAATCCGACCTGTTCCGTTTCACCGTCAAGCACAGCCTGTTCTTTGCCACCATCGTGGGCCTGATCACCCTGGTCCAGGCTTACTGGCTGACCGGCATGCTGGTTCATCACTAAAGTGAAAGGGGCCGGGCGCCATTGCGCGCCCGGCACTCCCCACAAGCAACGCTGCGAGAATCCATGATCATTTCTGCCTCTACCGACTATCGCGCCGCGGCCCAACGCAAGCTGCCTCCCTTCCTGTTCCACTACGCCGACGGCGGCGCCTACGCCGAGCACACCCTGCGCCACAACGTGTCGGACCTGGCCGGCATTGCCCTGCGCCAGCGCGTGCTGAACAACATGTCCGAGCTCAGCCTGGAAACCAAGCTGTTCGACGAAACCCTGAGCATGCCGGTGGCCTTGGCCCCGGTCGGCCTCACCGGCATGTACGCGCGCCGTGGCGAAGTGCAGGCGGCGCGTGCAGCCGCGGCCCATGGCATCCCGTTCACCATGTCTACCGTGTCGGTGTGCCCGATCGAAGAAGTGGCCCCGGCGATCAACCGGCCGATGTGGTTCCAGCTGTACGTGCTCAAGGACCGCGGCTTCATGCGCAACGCCCTGGAGCGGGCCAAGGCCGCCGGGGTCAAGACCCTGGTGTTCACCGTCGACATGCCTGTACCCGGCGCCCGCTACCGCGATGCCCACTCGGGCATGAGCGGCCGCAACGGCCCGCTCCGCCGTGTACTGCAAGCCATGACCCACCCCGAGTGGGCGTGGGATGTCGGCGTGATGGGCCGCCCGCACGACCTGGGCAACATCTCCAGGTACCGGGGCAACCCCACCGGCCTGGCCGACTACATCGGCTGGCTGGGCAACAACTTCGACCCGTCCATCTCCTGGAAAGACCTGGAGTGGATCCGCGAGTACTGGGACGGCCCGATGATCATCAAGGGCATTCTCGATGCCGATGACGCCCGCGACGCGGTCAAGTTCGGCGCCGACGGCATCGTGGTGTCCAACCACGGCGGCCGCCAGCTCGATGGCGTGCTGTCCAGCGCCCGCGCCCTGCCGGCCATCGCCGACGCCGTCAAAGGCGACCTGAAAATTCTGGCCGACTCCGGCATCCGCAGTGGCCTCGACGTGGTGCGCATGATCGCCCTGGGTGCCGACACCGTCCTGATCGGCCGCGCCTTCCTCTACGCCCTTGCCGTGCACGGCGAGGCCGGGGTGAAGAACCTGCTGGAGCTGTTCGAGAAGGAAATGCGCGTGGCGATGGTGCTGACCGGCGCCAAGTCGATCAGCGAGATCACCCGCGACTCGTTGGTACGCGAACTGGGCGCCTGACCGCCTGCAAGAAACACCGCCTGATTGACCCGGGGCATGTGGCGCACAGACGCCACGGCCCCGCGAGGAGACTGCATGAGCTTGCCCGCCGCGTTCCTGCGTGATGCCGAGCGCCTGATACCCGCCGAACGCCGCTTCGACGACCCCACGTCCACCCTGGCCTTCGGCACCGACGCCAGCTTCTACCGGCTGATCCCAAAGCTGGTGGTGCGCGTCGAGTCCGAGGACGAAGTGGTCGGCCTGATCAAACTGGCCCAGCGCGAGCGGGTGCCGGTCACCTTCCGCGCAGCCGGCACCAGCCTGTCTGGCCAGGCCATCACCGACTCGGTGCTGATCGTGCTTGGCGATAACTGGAACGGCCGCGAAATCCGTGGCCAGGGCGAGCAGATCCGCCTGCAACCGGGCGTGATCGGCGCCCAGGCCAACGCCTGGCTGGCCCCCTTCGGGCGCAAGATCGGCCCCGACCCTGCGTCGATCAACGCCTGCAAGATTGGCGGCATCGTTGCCAACAACGCCAGCGGCATGTGCTGCGGCACCGCGCAGAACACCTACCACACCCTGGCCGGCCTGCGCCTGGTGCTGGCCGACGGCACCCGCCTCGACAGCGAAGACCCGGCCAGCGTTGCCGCCTTTGAACGCAGCCACGCCGAGCTGCTGGAATCGCTGGCCCACCTGGCCCGCGAGACCCGCGCCAACACCGCGCTGGCCGAGCGCATCCGGCACAAATACCGGCTGAAGAACACCACCGGCCTGTCGCTGAACGCACTGGTGGACTACGACCAGCCGCTGGACATCCTGCAGCACCTGCTGGTCGGTTCCGAAGGCACGCTGGGCTTCATCAGCGCCGTCACCTACGACACCGTGCCCGACCACCCGCACAAGGCCAGCGCCTTGCTGGTGTTCCCCAGCGTCGAAAGCTGCTGCCGCGCGGTGCCCGTGCTCAAGCAGCAGCCAGTCTCGGCCGTGGAACTGCTCGACCGCCGCAGCCTGCGCTCGGTCCAGAACATGCCCGGCATGCCGCTGTGGGTAAAAGGCCTGTCGGACAATGCCTGCGCCCTGCTGATCGAGTCCCGCGCCGCCAGCCAGAGCCTGCTGCACGAGCAACTGCGCCAGGTGATGGCCTCGATTGCCGACTTCCCGCTGGAACAGCAAGTGGACTTCAGCGAAGCCCCAGCCGTTTACAACCAGCTGTGGAAAATCCGCAAGGACACCTTCCCCGCCGTCGGCGCCGTGCGCCAGACCGGCACCACGGTGATCATCGAAGACGTGACCTTCCCCGTCGAGCAACTGGCCGAAGGCGTCAACCGCCTGATCCTGCTGTTCGACAAGCACCGCTACGACGAAGCGATCATTTTTGGCCACGCGCTGGAAGGCAACCTGCATTTCGTCTTCACCCAAGGCTTCAACAGCGCTGCAGAAGTCGCCCGTTACCAGGCCTTCATGGACGACGTGGCGCAACTGGTGGCGGTGGAGTTTGGCGGCTCGTTGAAAGCCGAGCACGGCACCGGGCGCAACATGGCACCGTTCGTGGAACTGGAATGGGGCCATGACGCCTACCAGTTGATGTGGAAGCTCAAGCGCCTGCTCGACCCCAACGGCATCCTCAACCCCGACGTGGTGCTGAGCGAAGACCCTGATATCCACCTGAAAAACCTGAAGCCGCTGCCAGCCGCCGACGAAATCGTCGACAAGTGCATCGAATGCGGCTTCTGCGAACCGGTGTGCCCGTCCAAAGGGCTTACCCTCAGCCCGCGCCAGCGCATCGTCATGTGGCGGGACATCCAGGCCAAGCAACGCGCCGGCATCGATACCCGCGAACTGATGCAGACCTACCAGTACCAAGGCCTCGACACCTGCGCAGCCACTGGCCTATGCGCCCAGCGCTGCCCCGTCGGAATCAACACCGGCGAACTGGTGAAAAAGCTGCGCAGCCAGGCCGCCGAACACACCAAGACCGCCGACTGGCTAGCCGAGCACTTCCACACCGCACTGGGTGGCGCCCGCCTTACCCTCACGGCCGCCAACACTGCACGCAAGCTGCTCGGCGCCCCGCGCCTGGGCCGCCTGAGCACCTCGCTGAGCAACGCCAGCAAAGGCCGCCTGCCGCAGTGGACACCGGCCATGCCACAACCCCTGCGCCCGATCAGCTTCGGCCCGGCCAGCAACGACGCCCGCCCCCGCGTGGTGTACCTGGCCGCCTGCGTTTCACGTGTCATGGGCCCGGCCTACGCCGACCGCGAGCAAAGTTCGCTGCTAGACAAAACCCGCAGCCTGCTGGAAAAGGCCGGCTACCAGGTGGTGTTCCCCGACAACGCCGACAGCCTGTGCTGCGGCCAGCCCTTCGCCTCCAAGGGTTACCCCGAACAGGCCGAGCACAAGCGCCAGGAACTGATCGCCGCCCTGCTGCACGCCAGCCGCGGCGGCCTGGACCCGATCTACTGCGACACCAGCCCCTGCACCCTGCGCCTGGTGCAAGACCTGGGCGAAACCCGCCTCGACCTGTACGACCCGGTGCGCTTCATCCGCACCCACCTGCTCGACCGCCTGGAGTTCACCCCCCAAGACGAGCCGGTGGCCGTGCACGTGACCTGCAGCACCCAGCACCTGGGCGAAAGCCAGGCCCTGATCGACCTGGCCCGGCGTTGCAGCAAACAGGTGGTAATCCCCGAAGGCATCCATTGCTGCGGGTTTGCCGGTGACAAAGGCTTCACCACCCCCGAGCTCAACGCCCACTCGCTGCGCAGCCTGAAGGATGCGGTGCAGTATTGCAGCGAAGGCATCTCCACCAGCCGCACCTGCGAGATAGGCCTGTCGAGTCACAGCGGCATTGACTACCATGGCCTGGTCTACCTGGTAGACCGCGTCACCCGCCCACGCAGCATCTAAAGGCAGACACCTTCACCTTTGCAGGAGCGGCCCTGTGTCGCGATCGGGCCGCAAAGCGGCCCCAGGTTCTCAGCAGTGCTGCATAGATCGGGGGCTGCCCTGCAGCCCTTTCGCGACACAAGGCCGCTCCCACAGGTACAGCGCATCCCCGAGCCAAGCACGATCCCTGTGGGAGCGGCTTCAGCCGCGAACACCGGCAAAGCCGGTGCCATCCCCCACCTCAATATCGCCCCGCCGCCATCCCGATTGAACCCCCGCCAATCCCCCACAGTCCACCCTACAGGCCCACCTTCCAGAGGCCCCAGAGGAGACACCCATGAAAGGTACCGCGCTTTCGGCCCTGTTCGCGGCCGCCACCCTGCTGGCTTCGCCGGTGTTTGCCGCCGATGACCTCTGCACCACCAACCTGCAAAAGATCGACGACAGCATGGCCACCGCCGGCGCCACCTCCGAAGGCCTGGACAAGGCCCTCACCGAGCACGTCGACAAAGCCAAGGCCGCCCAGGCTTCGGGCGACACCAAGGAATGCATCGCCATCACCAGCAAAGTGCTGGAGCGCCTGGAAAAAACCGAAAAAGGCAGCAGCTCCGGCAGCGGCGGCGGCGGCGCGTGAGCCTTGATGCGGGCGACAGGACCAGCTGTCGACGTCGCCCGCTCAATGGCGTATACTCCGTCCCACGTGCCGTAAGGTGCGTTAGCGTAACGCTAGTGTGGGGCCGATTAGGATTCGACGCCGGTAGCGAAACTCTAGGTGCATGCCGAGTTGGTAACAGAACTCGTAAATCCACTGTTGCAACTTTCTATAGTTGCCAATGACGAAACCTACGGCGAGGAAACCTACGCTCTCGCAGCGTAAGTGACCTTTGCTTCTGGTAGCTTCGGCTCCAGCAATCACTAGGGGATGCCTGTAAACCCGAACTGATTGTCATACAGAACAGGATCGTCGCGTAGCACGTTGTGGGCGAAGTGACTAAAACTTACACAACTCATCCAAAGCACCCTGCCCGTCGGGCGGCTGCGGATTAAATCAGTAGACACGGCTACGCATGTAGTACCGACAGCGGAGTACTGGCGGACGGGGGTTCAAATCCCCCCGGCTCCACCAATTTTTCTTCCCAGGAAGACCCAGAAAAGCCGTAAAGCCTAGAGAAATCAAAGCTTTACGGCTTTTTTATTGCCCGCGTTTTCCCACCTTATCCCAGGGCATCCCACGATTGACGGGGGCACATATGGGGGCATAAAACGCTCATCTGCTCGTTCGGAGAGGATGTGCCCCCAATGCCCTTGAAAGACACCAACTGCCGCAACGCCAAGCCCCAGGACAAGCCGTACCGCCTGTATGACGAACAGGGCTTGTACCTGGAAGTGCAGCCCAACGGAGGTCGTTACTGGCGCTTGAAGTACCGCTTTCTGGGAAAGGAAAAGCGCTTAGCGCTTGGTGTTTATCCTGAGGTCGGCCTGCAGGAGGCCCGGCGCAAGCGTGATGATGCTCGCGTTCAGCTTGCCGGCGGCCAAGACCCTTCGCTGCAAAGACGCATGGCCAAGGTGGTCAGCCAGCTCGATCACCAACACACCTTTGAGTCGGTCGCAAAGCAATGGCTCACTATTCGCGAGTCAACCTGGGATCCGGAATATACCCGCACGGTGCGGCAGCGCCTTGAGCTCAATGCCTACCCCTGGCTGGGAAAACTCCCGATCAGCAGCATCAGCACGCCCATGCTGGTCGAAAACCTGCAGCGCATCATCAAGCGCGGCGCTCGCGAGACGGCGCGTCGTGTTGCCCAGATCTACAAACAGATTTTCGAGTTCGCCGAAGCTGCCGGTATCACCCCGCCCAACCAGATTGGCAATCTCTCACGTACGCTCCCAGCCAAGCGGGTGAAACACTTTGCTGCCGTGACCGATCCTGAAAAACTCGGGGCACTGCTCAAAGCACTGGATAGCTACACGGGGACAATGCCTGTTTGTTGTGCACTCAAGCTGGCCCCATTGCTGTTCTGCCGGCCCGGTGACCTGCGCCACATGGAGTGGTCGGAGGTCAATCTGGATGCGGGCGAGTGGTTGATTCCCGGCCACAAGATGAAAGGGCTCACTGCCACCAAACAGGATCGTCCGGATCATTTGGTTCCCCTGAGCCAGCAAGCAATCGCTGTTCTGCGCGAGCTGAAACCACTCACCGGCAGACATCGATACGCCTTCCCCTCGGCACGAGGAGGCGACCGGCCGATGTCCAACAATGCCGTACTCAGCGCATTACGCCGCATGGACATCAGCGGCGACGAAATGACTGGGCACGGCTTTCGTGCGACAGCGAGAACCATAGGTGCGGAGGTGCTGGGATTTCGCCCAGATCTCTTGGAGCATCAGCTTGCTCACACAGTAAAAAATCCGCTGGGACGCGCGTACGATCGAACCAGCTTCTTGCCAGAGCGGCGTGAAATGATGCAGATCTGGGCCGACTTTTTGGACTCGATAAAACGCTGAATGCAAGCGCCCCCATCAGTCAGCGAGCCCTCAAGCTAATACGAGCACTATCTTATCGCTCCAGTACTGGCTGAATTGCTAAACTGCGCCGATTTGGCGCCTGTAATGCGCCAGACGCAATCCAAAAGGAATTCCTACCGATGTCAGCCTTATCAGCTTTGCTGAATACCTACCGCAGCGCTTCTGTCACCGAACGCGAAAAAGGTACTTACTTCGAAGAGCTGATTTGCACTTACCTCCGCAACGAAGCCACCTACCGCGACCTTTACGACAAAGTATGGACGTATGCGGAGTGGGCGAAGGAACAAAGCCTCAGTGGCAAGGATGCGGGCGTTGATTTAGTGGCTCGCACCCAGGGCACCGGCGAGTACCACGCTATCCAGTGCAAGCTGTACGCCGAGGACTACAAAGTCCAGAAGAAGGACATAGACAGTTTCTTCACCGCCTCGGGCAAGGCGCCGTTCTCGCACCGCGTCATCGTCGCCACCACCAACAACTGGAGCGAGCACGCCGAGGACGCGTTGCAGGGTCAGCAGCCTCCGGTCAGTAAAATCGACCTGCAAGCCCTGGAAGACAGCCAGATAGACTGGGCCAAGTACCAGCCCAATCAGGCAGTCGCTCTCAAGGCCAAAAAGCAGCTGCGCGAGCACCAGCAAACCGCGTTGAATGCCGTGGCCGCTGGCCTCAAGGACGCCGAACGCGGCAAGCTAATCATGGCCTGCGGCACCGGCAAGACCTTCACCAGCTTGAAAATTGCCGAACAGCAGGCCGGCAAGGGTAAGCGTGTACTGTTCCTGGTGCCTAGCCTGTCGCTGCTATCGCAGACCCTAACCGAATGGACGCAGGAAAGCGCCACCCCGCTCCACAGCTTTGCCGTCTGCTCCGACAGTGACGTAGGCAAGAAGCGAAAAGCAGAGGATGACGCGGTTCAGGTGTTCACCCATGAACTGCGATACCCGGCCACTACCAAGGCAGATCGCCTCGCGGCAGAAATGCTCAAGCGTCACGATGCCGAACACATGAGCGTGGTGTTCTCCACCTATCACTCCATCGATGTGATCAGCCGTGCCCAGGCTGATCATGGCCTGGCCGCTTTCGATCTGGTGATCTGCGACGAAGCGCACCGCACCACGGGTGCCACCTTTGGTGACGATGACGAAAGCAACTTTGTGCGCGTTCATGATGCCGACTACATCCGCGCCACCAAACGTCTGTACATGACCGCCACGCCGCGCATCTACGGTGACAACGCCAAGCTCAAGGCCGAGTCCGGCGAAGTCACCCTGTGCTCAATGGATGACGAAGCGCTCTACGGCAAAGAGCTGTTCGTCATCAACTTCTCCGAGGCCGTCCAGCGCGGCCTGCTCACCGATTACAAGGTGCTAGTACTCACCGTCGAGGAAAGCACAATCAGCCGCCGCCTTCAGGAGATGCTGAAGGACGAGAACAACCAGCTCAAGGTAGACGATGCCGCCAAGATAGTCGGTTGCTGGAAGGCGCTGGCCAAGCAGGGATTGGCCGAAAACTTGGTGGGTGATGATCAGCCCATGAGGCGCGCTGTAGCTTTCTGCCAGGTCATCTCGCCCAATTACAAGGGCACCAAGCACAAGGTCAGCTCGATCAACATCGCCAGCATGTTCCAGTCGGTGGTGGAAGCTTATCAAGACTCCGAAAATATCGATGAGGACTCACGCATCATCTGCGAAGCCGCACACGTCGATGGCGGCATGAATGCTAGTGCCAAAGAAGCCAAGCTCAACTGGCTCAAAGAAGAACCGCCAGCCAATACCTGCCGCATCCTCAGCAACGTACGTTGCCTGTCTGAAGGTGTGGACGTACCAGCGCTGGACGCCGTTCTCTTCCTCACCCCGCGTAATTCCCAGGTGGACGTGGTGCAATCCGTTGGCCGGGTAATGCGCAACGCACCGGGTAAGAAGCGTGGCTATGTGGTGCTGCCCGTGGTCATTCCGGCCGGCATGGAGCCCCACGAAGCGCTCAATGACAACCAGACCTACAAAGTTGTCTGGCAGGTGCTTCAGGCCCTGCGCTCGCACGACGACAGCTTCGACGCCATGGTCAACAAGCTCGACCTGATCGGCTCTGACCCGCGCAAGATGGAAGTCATCGCCATCACCGACAAGGCCGACAAAAAGACCAAGAAAAACAGCGGAACGAGCAACGGCCAGGCTGGCAAAGGCCAATACGGCATTGGTGAGAAACGCGCTAAGTACGATGTCGAGGGTCAGATGACCCAGCAGGCCGAGCTGGCCTATGAGGTGGGGGAAATCGAGAAGGCCATCTACGCCAAGATCGTTGACAAGTGCGGTAACCGCCACCACTGGGAAGACTGGGCCAACGACATCGCCAAGATCGCCCGCACCCATATCGACCGCATTCAGGGCATCCTGGAGAACCCTGCCAACATCCAGGAAAAGACCGCATTCAATGCCTTCGCCACCGAGCTGCGCGACGACCTCAACGACAGCATCAGCGATGGCGAGATTGTCGAAATGCTCGCCCAGCACCTGGTAACCAAGCCAGTGTTCGACGCGCTGTTCGATGAGTACAGCTTCGCCAGCCACAACCCCATGTCCAAGGCCATGCAAGGCGTACTGGACGCGCTTCATGAACATCACCTGGCCAAGGAAGCCGATACCCTAGATAAGTTCTACGCCAGCGTGCGGCAACGCGCTGCCGGCATCAACAATGCCCAAGGCAAGCAGAAGATCATCGTCGAGCTGTACGACAAGTTTTTCCGCAATGCCTTCCCCAAGATGACTGAGCGCCTAGGGATCGTTTACACCCCGGTTGAGGTCGTGGACTTTATTCTGCACAGCGTCAATCACCTGCTGCAGCAGGAGTTCAGCCAGACCTTGGGCAGCAAGGGCGTCCACATCATTGACCCGTTCACCGGCACCGGTACCTTTATCACCCGCCTGATCCAGTCAGGCCTGATCAAGCCGGACGAGCTGCCGCACAAATACAGACACGAGATTCACGCCAACGAGCTGGTACTGCTGGCCTACTACATCGCGGCCATCAATATCGAAGCGGCATACCACGGCGAAGTGATTGACGAATACACCCCGTTTGAAGGTATCTGCCTGACCGACACCTTCCAGATGTACGAAAAGGACGATTTGGTAAGCGCGCTGCTGGAGGACAACAGCGCCCGGCGTCAGCGCCAGAAGGATTTGGATATACGGGTGATTGTGGGTAATCCGCCGTATTCGGTTGGTCAAGGAGATGCCAATGCCAACAATGCCAATGTGCCCTATCCATCATTGGACGCACGCATTCGTGATACATACGGAGCGCGTTCTGAAGCAACCAACAAGAACTCGCTGTATGACAGCTACATTCGCGCCATCCGATGGGCCAGCGATCGTATCGGTGATGCCGGGATCATCGGCTTTGTTACCAACGCCGGCTTTGTCGATGCCAGCACTACTGACGGACTGCGGAAGTGCCTAACTGATGAGTTTTCCAGCCTGTATGTGTTCCATCTGCGCGGGAACGCCCGCACATCAGGTGAAACACGCCGGAAGGAAAAGGACAACGTGTTTGGCATGGGTAGTCGAGCGCCTATTGCCATCTCCCTATTGGTCAAGAATCCTAACGCAGAGGCTTATGGCCAGATTAATTTCAACGACATAGGCGACTACCTCAGCCGTGAGGAAAAGCTGAAGAAGATCGCCGGCTTTAGCAGCGTGGCCGGCATCGAGCAGTGGCAGCCGATCACCCCGGATGAGCACGGGGACTGGGTTAAGCAGCGTGACGACAGCTTTAACCAGTTCATTGTATTGGGCGAAAAGGACGACAAAAGCGCACTTACACTGTTCGACAACTACTCCAATGGCGTGAAAACTCAGCGTGATGCTTGGGCCTTCAATTCCTGCAAAGCCAAATTAGCGACCAATATGGAAGGCATGATTGGTTTCTACAACGCTGAAGTAAAGCGCTTCAATGCGGCGCATCCGGGGCTGGATACCAAGGGCCGTCAGGCTCAGGTGGATGGATTTATTGACACCGATCCGACACGCATCAGTTGGACTCGCGCACTGAAGCAGGATCTTGGCAAAGATCGCAGCTATGCCTTCGAGGTCGACTGCTTGGTGACTGCACTTTATCGCCCTTTCACCAAGCAATGGTTGTACTTCAACCGTCGATTCAACGAGATGGTTTACCAGATGCCGCGCATTTTTCCCGATGCCGTGGCTGAGAATTTGGTGATCGGCGTTTCTGCCACAGGTGAAAAGGTTGCATTTAGCGCCTTGATTTCTCGCCATGTACCAAGCCTTCACTTCGTGGATATTGAGGGTTCGCAGTGCTTCCCCCTGTACCTCTACGACGAAACCGCACAGGCCTCGAAAAAAGATCTCTTTTCCGAGCCCACTGAAGCCGGGCTGCGCCGGCGCGATGCCATCACCGATGCCGGCCTTGCACACTTCAATACCACCTACCCCGGCGAGCAGATCAGCAAAGAAGACCTGTTCTACTACGTCTACGGCATCCTGCACTCCCCAGACTACCGCGAGCGCTTTGCCGACAACCTGAGCAAAGAGCTGCCGCGCATCCCGGCTGTGAAGAAGGCCGCCGACTTCTGGGCTTTCAGCAAAGCAGGCCGCGCCCTGGCTGACCTCCACCTGAACTACGAAACTGTCGAGCCGTACCCGTTGACCATCGAGGCCAAGGGCACGCTGGCCGATGCCGACTACCGAGTGGAGAAGATGAAGTTCGCCAAGAAGGGCGACAAAACCACAGTCATCTATAACCCCCGTATCACCCTCAAGGGCATCCCCGAGGTGGCTTGGGATTACGTGGTCAACGGCAAAGCTGCGCTGGATTGGGTAATGGAACGCCAAGCCGTGCGCACCGACAAAGCCAGCGGCATCGTCAACGACGCCAACGACTGGGCAACCGAAACCATGGGCAACCCCAAATACCCTCTGGAGCTGTTCCAGCGCGTGGTCACCGTGAGCTTGGAAACCCAGAAAATCGTCAAGGGATTGCCCAAACTCGATATCGGTACAGATGACTAGTTGAGTCCGATAAAACGCTGAGCACTCAGTCAACTATTGCCTTGGTTGGGCCACCCTTTCCCAACCAAGGCAGAGCACCTGCTGATTGCCAGCCCGGCACTCTCATGTTAAATAGTGTTCGTCCCAAGCGATCCATATCGATCCGCAACGGTCCGCCACGTCGCCCTGGTAACGATGTTAAAAACTTTCGCCTCGTTCGCATCCGCTGAACGGGCCGCATCAACTGCCATTGGTTGATTTGCGTATCTGGCGAGGACATTCTCAGTCCGTTCTGCCACTAGAAGCCTTAGGGCCCTAGAACTTCTGTAGCCCACAACGACCTCCGACGCTACCGAACATCAATCTCGGAAACGCGCATATACCTATGCGTGTGGCAAATGCCCCTGCTCGCTATGTAGCCAGCCGATATCCGTCTTTTACCCTTTTTAGCAGTAGTGCCGGAGGACGCTGCCCCACGCTTCAGAACCTAGGACTCAAACCTATGTCAATGCACGTTAGCAACCCTGACGATGTCAGCGACGATGACAAAATTCTTCGTTTGCGCGATGTCGAGGCAATCGTCGGCCTAAAACGTTCAACGATCTATCGGAAAATTTCGGAAGGCCTTTTCCCGCGACAGCGCCTTTTGTGCGGCTCCAGCGTCGGTTGGCGTAATAGCGAAGTCCAAGCTTGGATTCGGCAAAGGGAGGCGCTGTAATGCAGCGCCGAACACCTCAACAACCGGGCTGGATGATAGAACTCACAGCAGCGGTCGATATCCCAGCGGAAAAAACCCAGTGGATTTGGCCAGGCTGGCTGCCAAAGGCAAAGTTATCCATTCTTGCCGGTGCAGGTGGATGCGGCAAAACCACGCTGGCAATCTCGCTGGCCGCCACGCTCAGCAGAGGTGGTGACTGGCCAGACGGCAGCAAATGTGAGGCAGCAGGCAACATCGTAATCTGGAGCGGCGAGGATGGTATCGCTGACACGATCATTCCCCGCCTTACGGCTGCAGATGCAGACCTAACCCGCGTGCACATAATCGAAGGGCTAAGTGATCAGCGCGGGAACAGGCGACAGTTTGATCCTGCAGCCAACTTTGCCCTTTTGAATGAGGCAGCCGCACGTATTGACGGCGTTTCATTGCTGATTTTCGATCCACTGATCAATCTTATTCGTGGAGATATGCACCGAGCAAACGAGGTTCGGCAAGGGCTACAAATGGTAGTGGATTTTGCAGAGCGGCATTGTTGCGCTGTCCTCGGCATATCTCACCTGAGCAAAGGTACGGCCCAGTCCTCCGCCGCTAATCGTGTAATCGGCAGCCAGGCATTCTCCGCGCTCGCTCGCACTGTACTGGTGGCAGAGAAGGATCAAAATTCAGAAGCCAGGGTGCTTGTCCGAGCCAAGTCCAACGTTTCGATTGATAACGGAGGAATCGAGTATTTCGTTGAGCCCATCGTTATAGACGAGCAGTTGGAGACAACCTGCATCCGATGGGGAGAGGCCATCGATGGTAGCGCTGAAGCCATTCTCGCTGCGATCGAGCAAGCGGGTGACGCCAGACCCGCATCAGCTACTCAAGAAGCGCGTAGCTTTCTTGAGGAGACGTTGCAAGCTGGGCCTGTTGCAATCAATGCGTTGATGGCTTTAGCTGAAGAACGTTGCATTTCTTCGGCGTCACTTCGCAGAGCCCAGAAACAGCTAGGTATACGTTCACACAAAACAGGTATGCAGGGCGGATGGGCATGGGAGCTTCCCACCGCTCCCTGAAGGCGCTCAACGCACGTCGAAGGTGCTCAATACTCGTGTTGAGCATCTTCGTTTTTATTGAACGCCTTCGACTCGCGAGAGAGTCTGTATGACTGATTCCGCAGATAAAACCCCAGCACGCCAGGCGCACAGGTCGACCACGAACTACTTCCCAATGAAATAGAGATTGCCGTTCTTGTTGTAAATAGCGGCAGGTCGGAAGTCCTTAGGCCAATTCCGTCCAGGGTAGTATGCATAGATCCATTCGGGCAGGTGACGAGCAATACCCGCCAGCGCATCCATGCCGTCCTTATCAGCTCTGCTAGCGTCAGCAAATAGTTCGCCTGAGGGATCGGTCAGGAAAATCGGGCCGTAGGCTTTCTCGGCCGAAATGAATGCTGGCGCAGCGCTCGCCGGAGCGTCGAACGGTGCAGGGTTCCCAGCAGCCAAATCTGCAAGCCTGTCGTATTTCTTGCCTGATCCGTCAGCGTACTTAGCCGGCTCATGACGCAACTTTGAGATTTTCCCACCGAAGTATTTTTCTCTCGCATCCAGCCAGGCCAACCTGACCAACGCAGATGCCTCCTTTGGGTTAGACGCGAGTTCCTCAGGCACCCACGCAGCAACCTGGTAATGATAGACAGGGCCAGCGCTGCCACCACCCAGCAAGAACAACCCGACGCCAAGAGAGGCTGCTCCTGCGCTGCTAAAACCAGTTGGAGGTGACACGTATCCCAAACCTGCCGTCGCCAGACCTCCAGAGCCTCCCGAAGTCCCCAGCGCGCTCAAGTTATTTACCTCGTTCCCGACCATTTCCCTTGGAATATCGCGCTGACCATCGATGCGCATGGCTTCCAGAACCAGCATGGCATCGGACCATTTCTCGCGAGGAACATTTTTAGGTTCTGGCAACGTGACCCTCGGGGTACTGGAGCACCCAACTAGCGCAACCAACAGCAAGGTACCAACGCATCCCTTCACAGAAAAATACACCGACATGAAAACTCCCTATTTTTATTCAGTGGTAGTCCGGCACACGTAGTGCGCCGGAAACATCCGTCACTTGCCTGCCAAGTCATAGCGCCCAAAATTATCTGGGCAACTTCAGCGGAAAATACCACCACCACTTAAACGACCGCAGATGATTTCTGCGAACCGACGTAGCGGTAAAGCGTTGTTCGAGAAACGCCATACCGTCGGGCAACATCGGTCACCTGTATCTCAGGATCTCTGAGAAGAGCTCGTATCTCACGTACCTGACGATCATCCAGCGCAGGCTTGCGTCCACCGTTTCTCCCACGGGCACGAGCCGCAGCCAGCCCTGCGCGAGTTCGCTCTCGAATGAGGTTGCGCTCGAACTCCGCCAGGGCAGCGAACACGTGAAAGATCAGCTTACCGGCAGCGCTGGTGGTTTCGATTCGTTCGGTCATGGATTCGAAGGCCACCCCTTCCCGCTCCAAGCTACTGACAATCCCAACCAAGTCAGGCAGAGAACGACCGAGACGGTCCAGTCGCCAGACAACCAGAGTGTCACCACTACGCAGAGCTGTTAGGCAATGCCCAAGCTCCGGCCTGTCCGCCGACTTGCCGCTCATGGTCTCCTCGTAGACTGTTGAGCACCCAGCCAGAGCAAGTGCATCTCGCTGCAGGTCGAGGTTCTGATCATCAGTCGACACTCGGGCATACCCAATCCGCTTTCCCATACGTTTTTCTCACACTGATTTCGGTACAGGAAAAGTGACAGGAAAGCGGTAAATCCCAAGTTCAAAAGATCATTTGGAATAGGTGTGCCATAAACGACCGTTTACGGGATGGATGCGCTCGTCAATTTCAGGCGCTAAATGCAACCGAAAACGAAGCCCAGGATATTTTTTCTCGCTCAACATTTCCTTTAGCAGCTCAGCACCTGAGCTGAATGGAGAAATGACCCATGAAGCAGAGTTTCCACTCACATTTTGATCGGGACTTGACCAAGGCCGGCTCGGCGGTACTCGGGGAGGCAGTCCGACGCGGGCTACTTGGGCAACACGAGGCCATGATCCACGACCAGCAATGGGCGCAGTTCTGTGTTTATGCCAGGGACTCTCATGAGGTGGATATCCTGGAATTCGTCAATAAAAAACTTGTGAGGGAGTACGGGGAAGAGCTGTACATCCAGGCATACCAAGGGAACCTTCCGCAGCAAAACGTAATCGCTCTGCTTGAGACTGTACATTCAGTAATGAGCTTCGCAAGTGATGGACGCTGGAAGGGCTCAGCGGCTGATGCTGGTAGCCGGCTTGGCTTTCCAAGCCATGCACGGATTACGGTACCTCGCGGTCTTGACCGAACTAGGTTTGAAGCCGCGATGGTAGATATTCAGACTCTCCACTCAGAGCAGCTAGCAACATTGATCAGATTGGTTCGATACCTCGGCATGTCAATGCTAGACGCTTTTTTCTTCGACGCAGAAGATGCTCATAAAGAAGCCGAGGCGGAAAACATCTTTTATGCGTTCAGCAAAGATAAGCGTGAGCATCGGATCATTAATATTTCTGATCCTGAGCAAATTGTCATTCTGGATAAGGCCGCAGCATTTCAAAAACGACATGGCAGCAGGCGCCCGAAGCCTGCAGCTTGGCGTACATGGAAATCAAAGAACCTACCTGCAGCGCAAGAGCTTTTACTTTCTCACGGACTAAACATTGATGACTGTCGCGCAGCATATGCCTGCGAGCTCTACCAGCGGTCGTCTGGTCACCACGCCCCGATTCTTGGAGGAAAAGCACCCGACGATGAGGATCTGGAGGCTCGGAATGACGTCGCCTACGAGTTAGGGCATTTGCATATTTGGGAAACTGATGCGTACGTCGGTGCCAGGGCCTACATGCGGAAAGAGCCTGCAGGCACCGGGCGCAAAGCCGTCACACAGTAGATTTGGGATTCGATCAAAAGCCCTTAACCTTTAGACCTCAAATCAAAGGAGTAAGGGCATGGATCGTTTTGAGCTGCTTGTATATGCCGTGCTTGCCGTCGTCAGTGCGCTGACCATCGCAGGCGCTATTGGCTACATGGTCGCAGCGCGTCTGGACAAAAAGCGTGGCGACGACTGAGTCTTCAGCGGTACGGCCAGCTACCTGCAGCAAACTGCCCGCTGCCTCTTTTGGCAGCGGGCGCTGATCCAAATCCAACGGCAGGGCACCCTACCGCTGCGATACGCAGTATTTTCCCAAGCCTGTGAGGTCATGGGATGACTTCGGAAGGGCTGCCAGTTTCGGCACCCTAGCGAAAGTGAGCAAAACGCCGAAGCGTTTAGATCAGCTACATGCACGCACGCCATGTGGCGAGCTAGCTTGCCCAACAAGATAAACTCGTGCGCCGACTCGCTGACAACAGCTGACCTTGGGTTTTCAGGAAGTTACCGGAGAGTGTCTAGCGACCTCATCTATCCGGAGCACAAGCATGGAATTTCGTCACCTCGGTAACGGGCAATACTTCCCGCCTATTGCACCAAACGGTCGGGTTTACGCTGTACCTCTTGGGCAGGAAACCCAGGTACAGATTTTCTGCCTGGCCCCAGTATCCCCCCGGCTGATTGGTAAGCCGTGGGCGCAGCGGCGCACCTTGCGCCGGTGCGCGCGCTCACGCCAGTCAGAAGCTGTAGTTGAAACGCCTCATCACATTGCGCGGTGCCGTGAACACCGTACAGACCGGTTTAGCTGTAGTACTGCGAGGCGGCTTACTCAGCAACCGCGGCGGTCACGATGATCTCGACCAGCACATCCGGCGCGCCCATGTCGCACTGGGCGGTGGCGCGCGTGGGGGCGCAACCCGGTGCGGTCCAGGCGTTCCAGACCTCATTCATGCTGTCGAAGTCACGGGCCAGGTCTTTGATCCAGATTTGCGCTGTCAGCACCCGGCTTTTGTCTGAGCCCGCCTTCTCAAGATAAGCTTCAATTTTCGCCAATGTATCGCGTGTTTGGCCGGCGATATCTTGAGTGCGGTCATCGGCGGTCATCCCGCCGACATAAATCACACCATTATAAATAACGACCCGGCTACGGCGCGGGTCAGTTTCGATGCGAACGATATCACTCATATAGGCTCCTGGATTTTAGTATGAAGAACGGGCGAACTAATGTGTAAGTTCGCCCAGTAAAATAGGTTTGATAGGGGCGCGAACGCGGTAGTGGCCGACCTCGTTAGGATCGACGTTGCGCGTTTTCGCGATAATTTCGGTGACGGTTAAACCGCAGAAACGTCCTTGGCATGGCCCCATGCCGCAGCGGCCAAATGCCTTGGTTTGATTCGGCCCATGGCAGCCCAACGCTACATAGCTGCGAATCTGCCCAGCAGTCACTTCCTCGCAGCGGCACACCAGCACGTTATCGTCTGCGGGAATTCTATTTTCCTCCTGGGGGCGATAAAGAACATCCAGGAACTTTCTGATGCTCGTAGCGTTTTCCAACTGCTGAGCCAGTCCGGCCAGTTGATGTCCCAAGCCCTGCAAACTTCCAAGCTGCGCCCCAATTGCCAAGGCCGCCAAGCGTCCCTGTACAGCAGATGCCTTGGCGCCGACGATGCCTCGGCTATCACCGGCGACGTAGATCACGGTGTCGCCCAGGCGTCCATGCTCATCGGTATGCGGCAACCAGCAAAGTTGCTCGGGGCTCCAATAGTGCGCGGCGCCCGTCGAGAGGCTGAGTTGCGCATTCGGGACCACCCCTTGATGCAGTAACACCAGAGAAGACGCGACGGACGTGCGCTGCCCGCGATGTTTGAATTGAATGCCTTGGGCCGCATGGTCCCCCACGATTGCCAGGTCGGTAGCGCCCGAGTAAACCTTGACCCCGTGACGCTTGATCGACGCGAGCAGCTTCATGCCCTTGGCAAGATCACGCCAGCCTTTGAGCGCACCAGCCGCTTCGCGCAACGCCCGGACATAAGCCGACTGTGGTGTGGTGTCCACCAACGCCTTGATCGCCACGCCTGCCCTGAGGTATTGCCAAGCCAAGAGGTAGAGCAGCGGACCGCAACCGGCGAGGACAACGGGCTCGGTAGGCAGTGCACCAGCCCCTTTGAGCATGATCTGACCGGCACCCGCGCCCATTACACCAGGTAACGTCCAGCCTTTGATGGGGAATGGTCGCTCCATGGCGCCGCTGGCCAGTACGACATACTTGCCGACGATGTCTTCATTATGGCCATTGGCGATGTAATTGATTTCCCCCGAAGCGGCCACGTTCCAGACCACCGCACCGGTGATGTGGATAGCACCGCTGGCTTTGAATTCACGAGCAAGGGCTCGGCCTGCGACGTAATCCGCGCCGAGGATGTGTTGTATGGCTTCAGGAGCGGACTCGATCCGCCGATAGATCTGGCCGCCGAGCGCTGGTTGCTCGTCCAGCACGACCACCGTCAACCCCTGGGCGCGTGCCTGGCAGGCTGCGGCCATTCCAGCTGGGCCGGCACCGACGACCACCAGGTCTACCGGGACATTATTCATGGCACCCTCCCATTTCGCCGAGGTCCAGTGCCACAGCGCCGAGTTGACGCTTGATATGCATGCCGTCGCGCACCGGGACCATGCAACTTTGCCGTGCGGGTACGCCGTCGATTTCAACGAGGCATTCAAAGCAAACACCCATCATGCAGTACGGAGCGCGGGAAACATTACCGACGATACTGGAGCGGAAATCACGGGCGCCTTGGGTCAGCAACGCGGCAGCCACACTGATGCCCTCGGCGACGCGCAATTCTTGCCCCTCGAATGTGATTTTTACCGTCCGCCCAGCAGGCGCGTTCGAAACAGAAAAAAGCGGCTTAGTGGTCATGGGTAAAACTCGCGTTGGGGTCTAGGAATCTGTCGCTGTGGAACCCTTCGAAGTTCGGGGGTGAGGGTGTTATGCCCCCGACCCAGGGCCCGATGACGTAGGCGTGGATTGCCGCCAGTGTCACGCCGCTATGACAAATAACGGCATAGGCCCCTGGGCACGTCGTCGAACTCTGGTACACCGGGTAGCCGTCGGGGGTTAAAGGCCGAATGGCGCCCCATGCTCGAACGAGCCTCACATCCTTGAGGGCGGGAAACGTATCTACAGCCCGTTCGGCGAGCCAGCTGATCTTGTCAGGTGTCGTGCGATCATCCAGACCGACATCTTCTGAAGTCGAGCCGATCTGCACCGACCCTTCCTTGGTCTGCCGCGCCTTGTTCGTCGGGTAGGGGATAAACGGCTTGAGCCGCTCGGTGATCAGCACTTGCCCGCGCGTCGGGCGGGTTGGGGCATGCAACCCCACTTGCGATGCCAACTCGGAGATCCCGATACCGGCGGCGAGTACGAGCCTGTCGCTGTTCCAGGATTGGCCATCCCGGGAACGCGCCGTGAATTTACCGGTACCGGGGTCCTGCGAGACCGCAACAACGTCAACGCCAGAAATGATATCTGCCCCCTTCATTTTCAGACCCGCATGCAGTGCCCTGAGCAGCATCAAGGGGTTGGCGTGGCCATCATGAGTACCGAAGCTTCCGCCGACGACCTTGGGGCCTAGCCCAGGCAAATGCTGCCTCAGCTCTGCAGGGCCCATCATTTGATAGGGGATATCACCCACTGCTTTGTTGATTTTCTCAAGCAAGTCCGCCCGCGCTTGTACCTCTTTTTCGCTGAACCCAAGCCAGAAGCCGCCCGTTTGCTCAAGCCCCGTATCGACACCCGTCAGGCTGAGCAACTCCCGGTGCAGTTCCGGCCACTGTCTTACGGCATCGCGCGTCCATTGCGCATAGCGGGGCATCCCACCACCTTTGCTCGATAACCAGACCAGGCCAAAATTTCCCCGAGAGGCGCGTAATGCGGCATCCCCTTGGTCGAGGACGGTGACCTTAAGGTCCCTGCGCGCGGCACCGTAGCCAATTGCCGCGCCGACGAGTCCACCGCCCACTACGATCATGTGTTCTTTGCTCATACTTCACCTCCGCAACTGTGCGGCAGCTCTTGAAAAAAGGGCGAGCGGCTCCTCGCTGCCAAAGTCTTTGGAAGCGAAAAGTGCACCTGGGCCTATTTTTTACCGATTAATACTTTGTCCAAACCGACAATACGGTCTAGCAAAAACATGAGGATCATCGTTCCCACAATCATTACCGTGGAAACCGAAGTCGTCACCGGGTCGGTCATCAATGCGATCCGTTCATACAGGGCAACCGGAAGTGTCGTAGTACCCGGGGTGGAGACGAATATCGTCATGGTGACTTCATCGAAACTTTGAATGAAGGCCAATAACCAACCGCCGGCCACGCCTGGGAGAATCAAGGGAAACAACACTTTCCAAAAGGACACATATTTAGAGGCGCCGAGTGAGCGTGCCGCCAGTTCCGCATCGCGATCAATCCCGATGACAGCCGCCAGGGTAAGCCGCAGTGAGTAAGGCGTGACGATCAATGCATGCACCAATAACAGCCCGATGAACGAACCCGAAATCCCCGCCACTGAAAAGAACCTGAGAAACGCTACACCAAGCACGACATGAGGAATCATCAAGGGGGAGAGAATCAATGATGTAAGTGCTTCGCGTCCGGCGAAACGGTATTTGGCAATAGCTATCGCGGCGGGTACCGCGACAATGGACGCAATCGTCGCCGCGCCAAGCCCCAGCCACACCGAGAGCCAAAACGCATTGATCAACTCCGGGGCGTCCCAAATGGCTTTGTACCACCGCCACGAGGCGCCGTCGAAAGGCATCGATATATAGCCCTTGTCTGAGAAAGAGACCAATACAATGATCAACAGCGGCGCCACAATGAAACTGACGAACAGTGTGTGGAAGAGTATTGCAAAGGGTCCGTTACTTTCCAGGCTGCGATCACTCATACGAACACCTGCTTGAATTTTCGCTCGATCAATCGATTGCTGCCGATCACCACGAAGACAATGGCAATAAGCAAGAGCACCGCAATGGAAGCGCCCAATGGCCAGTTCATCGTGGAGAGAAATTCATCGTAGATCGCCGTGGTGACGACTTTGACGCCGCGACCGCCGATCATCGCCGGCGTGGCGAAGGCCGAGGCAGACAAGGTAAAGACGATGATCCCGCCAGACAAAATACCCGGCATCAGCTGCGGCAGCACAACGCGCCTGAAGGTGGTCACCGGGCCGGCCCCGAGGGAGCGGGCCGCATGGGCAATCTGGCCATCGACTTTTTGCAGCGTGCTCCATACCGAGATCACCATGAAAGGCATCATCACATGGGTCAGGGCAATCACTACCCCGGTCAGGGTAAACATGAGCTGTAGTGGCTGGTCGATCAGACCGAGTGCCATCAGCGCTGAGTTGATAAAACCTTCACGTCCCAACAACAGCGACCATCCCAACGTCCGTACCACCACGGAAATGAGTAACGGGCCGAGTATCACGACGAAAAAGCCACCTTGCCATGCGGGCCGCATGCGCGAAAGGATCAGCGTTTCAGGAACGCCAATGGCAATGCAGACGGCGGTGACGCCCAGTGACATCAAAGCGGTACGGGCAAACAGCTCGTAATAGAAACTGTCGCTGAGTACCTCCAGGTAACTGGCCAAGGTATAACTGTTTTGAGTGCCACTCATGGCGTCGAACACATTGAATGAAAGCATGCCAGTCAATGCGATGGGTACGACGAGCAACCCTAGAAACAACAGGAGCGCGGGCAGCGAGAGTACCCACTGAGCACCATTGGCGCGGTAGGTAGTGTCAGCCATGGGCGGCCTCCGCGGATACGACCTGCAGGTCGCCGTCGCCCCAACCGATGCCGACCGTTTCGCCTTCTTGAGGCTGGCGCTCGCCATTGTTCGGTGCTGTCATCTTCAACGCGCCCAAGGCGCTTTCGATTTCGTAATACCACAGGCCACCGAGGAACAAACGTGATGCAATACGCCCCTCGGCTTTCCCAACGCCGGGCGGGGTGAAGCGGATGCGCTCAGGCCGGATGAACAGCATGGCGTCGTCGCCCACCTTGAGCTGCTGCCGGTTCGCGGGCACGACGATGCCGTCCAGGTGGACCAATGCCTGTCCCTGGGAGATGGACTTCACCTTGCCCATGAGAATATTGGTCTGACCCAGGAAGCGCATGGCGAAGCTGGAGGTGGGCTGGTCGTAGACATCTTGAGGCTTACCCAGCTCTGCGATGCAACCGTCGGCCATCACAGCGATTCGGTCGCTCATTGTCATGGCTTCGACTTGGTCATGGGTGACCAAGATAGTAGTAATGCCGAGCCGGCGCTGGAGCGCCCGGAGCTCAACATGCATTTCACCCCTGAGCTTAGCGTCGAGGTTCGACATAGGCTCATCGAGCAGCAAGACACTCGGACGGATCGTCAAAACCCGTGCGATAGCGACACGCTGCCGTTGGCCACCGGACAACTCCCGTGGATAACGCGCCCCGAGCCCCGACAGACGGACCATCGCGAGCGCTTCTTCGACACGCGTCGCCAGCTCTTGTTTAGGCACTTTGCGCATCTGCAACCCGAAGCCGACGTTTTCGGCAACGGTCATATGCGGGAACAGTGCATAGCTTTGGAATACGATGCCCATGTCACGTTTTTCAGGCAGCATGCTGGTGATGTCGTTGCCACCGAGATGGACAGAACCCGTGGTAGGGGAAATAAATCCCGCGACCATCTGAAGTGTCGTCGTTTTTCCGCATCCCGAGCCACCCAGCAGCGAGATGAACTCACCGCTCTTAACCTCTAGGTCCAAGTTGCGCACAGCGGTAAAGCCGCCCGAATAGGTTTTCGAGAGCCCTCGGATAATCAAATTACTCATGGCCAATACTCACTATTATTATCATCGTCGAGAAAAGCGCTCACTCAACGGTACGGCTCCACTGTTTTGTCCATTCAGCACGTTTACGGTTAACGGTGTCCCAGTCTATCGGCACCAGCTGCGCAAGCTTCTCTTCGCCATAAGGGACCTCTTCGGCCAAACCCTCTTCGAGCTTGGCTTGCCGGTTGACGGGGCCGAAGCCCTCGGTGGCGAACTTGGCCTGCACACTGGGAGACGCCAGGTATTGAATCAGCGCTTGAGATTTTTCTGCGAGCTTATTCCCGGAAACTACACAGGCCGAAGCAATAATGGCGGGTGTGCCTTCTTTTGGATAAACAAACTCGATAGGAAAGCCTGTTTTTTTCAACGCCACGGCACGGTTGCTACCCCAGACAGCAATATCGATATCGTTGCTCTGGAACATCTGCGCTAATTGGGCATTCGAAGAGGTCCACGCCAATACATTGGGCGCGACATTTTCACGAACGGCTTTGAAGCCTGGGTCCATATCATGCTCACCGCCACCGTTGATGCGGGAGAACATGATCAAGGTATTTAGGCCGAACGTACCGGAGATAGGGTTGGAGGCGACGCGCTTGGCATATTTGGGGTCCGCGATGTCGGACCACGATGTGGGCGCCGCCCAACCATTCTTGGCGAAGACTGCTTTATTGTAGGCAATGCCCGTCGCCACCAGCCCGATACCGACCGCCTTACCCTTGAAGTTCGAGGCTGCGGCGATATCGTAGATGTCCTGATACACCGGCGACTGCGCCAAGTTATCGCACAGGCCAAATTGCACGGCGTAATGCATGGGGCCGTCGTCAAACAAGGCAACGTTGATTTGCTGACTGGCTCGCTGCGCTTGCAATTTGGCAAGGTTTTCACTCGAGCTGCCCGGCACATAAACGACGTTGACATCATGCTTGGCTTCGAACTCGGGAAGGATGACCGTTTCAAAGGTCTTTTGAAAGTCGCCGGAATACCCTGCGAAATAGAGCGTGTCTTGCGCATACGCGCCGCTGCTAAGCGTAATGGCGCTGGCCAATGCAAAGGTGTTGATTTTTTTCATGTCAGCTTCCCCTCCTCACGCGAGTTAACGAGGCAGTGGTCCGCCTCTGTTTTGACTCAATTGGGTAACATCAGTCGGCAGAAGCCCAGCTTCAATGCACGGACTATAATTGTTGTCTTCCAGGAGACGCTTAGCGCCCCAGTTCCGGCTGAACACAACGTTAAGGGGAGCAGCGGTGGACAAGCAAATAGAATATCGCCTTGGCCTATGCACTGGTGATATACCCCCCCTCCCGGGAGCAATCCCTACGCCGGCGCTTTACACCCGAGGCTCTCGAGTTCGCGGGCCAGCACGTCTTTGACGGTCGTCACGAAGTCTGAAATCAACCGATCGTTCGCGCGCTCTTTGGGGTAGATGATGTACCCCTGATGTTTTACGGTGGGCAGAAAAGGCCGCGTCACCATGCCCGAATGGCGGTAATCCAATGAGGCGAGCGGGTTCACGATCGATAGGCCTAGCCCCTGCATGACCAGCGAACAGGTGATTGAACTGTAAGAGGTCTCTAGGCGAATGTGCCGGTCAATACCGGCGTTTTCAAAATGGGTGTCGACCAGTGAGTAGCCATGTTCGGTGCGGGGCAGCGAGATGAAAGGCTCATTCGCCAGGTCCTGGGGGGTTATCACGTCCTTGCGTGCGAGCCGATGGTCTGCAGGCATCACGCAGACGGCGTCTACCTCATACAGGTGCTCATAGGCCAGGCCATAGTTGTTATTGACCTGGGAGACCAAGCCGACATCACAGGTTTGATCTTCAACCCAGCGTGCCACTGTCGTTGCGTGGCCGGTATGGATGGACACGCTGACTTCGGGCAGATTTTGACAAAACTGCTGCATCACCCTGGGCACCAGGCCCAGCGCAAGCATCTGTACTGCGGCGACCGTCAGCGCGCCACCGCTGAACCGCTTGATCCGCTTGGCGGCTTCGTCCAGATGGTGCAGCCCCGCAAAGCTTCGTTGTACCTCCTTGAAGAAGGACCGGGCGTCACTGGTGGGCACCAGTCGCCCTGGCAATCGCTCGAAAAGTTTCAAGCCGGTTTTTTGTTCAAGCAGCGCAATCGCTCTGCTCACATTAGGTTGTGAGGTGTGCAGCGTCTGCGCGGCCGCAGTGGTTGAGCCCGACAACATGACGGCCCTGAACGCCTCAATTTCAGAGAACCTCATCATGGAAAAGTCTCCAATATCGCTTTCTCCACAGCGCCAATATTCAGCTTGCCGGTATGCCGAATCAGTGTTTCAGCCTCTCTCAAAGCAATCACCCCCAATGCAGGACTCGCGCAGCGCTGCGTTAAACGCTTAATGTACCCCAGGTCCATCATCACACGGCGACGGGATGCTCCTTCGCTGCGCCAGGCTCGACGATGGCGGCGCTCAGTCTTGCAGCAACCCTGCGCGTCGGCGATTCGTCGTAATTATCACCTGTTAGTCGCAGCTTACGCCTGTGGTCTTCCTCGGCGCCAAACGCGGCCTCAATCATGATGAGGTGCGCCATCACTTCATCGATGCCGTCAGAAAGAAACGCACGGACCAGGAAGTGTTCGACAGGAGTTGAGAAAAGCTCCGACGCTTGGGGGCTAGCTACACGCAGCAGCTCCCACCTGGCTTCCAGTGCCTGCCGCACATCCTCGGCGGTTGCCCAAGTTCGCAGCCACATAGGGCGTTCGGCTTCCTCCCACTCGTCGTGGTCCACTTGGAAGGAGCACGGCTCCCACGTCAGCCGCTCAGGGTGGGGCGGCGGGTGCGGGAAAGCGCACAGGTCATCGTCGAGGGTATAGACCCAAGGCAGCCGGAAACCCCGCCAGTCCACTTCGGTCATCTCGGCCCAGTCTTCCCATGGCGCCAGTAGCAGGAAAAACAGTGCACGTTCTACCGCAGCGGGGAAGCGCCCGCTGTGGGGAACAATCTCGCCCAGATCCTTTCCGATGGGGAAATCCAGCCAGGAGAACTGGCGATTGCCCGATTCGCTGCGAACAGATACGTCCTCCTCTACGACCATCCAATGAAACTGGGACAGGCGCTGAGCGTCCAGCTGCATGTCTGGATAGCAGCGCTCTAAGCGGGGCGCATTGAACAAAACCTCAAGTTCGGTATCGGCGAATCGACCCATCCGGGCATTGCCAAACTGGAAGGACGGGAGCTCATCGGCCATATCGAGCGGGCAGAGGTAACGCCGCTTAGTGGTGGTACGTTGAAACTCATGAGCCAACAGGCCAGCCACCTTAGCCATGTCTGGCATGGACTGGTTAGACAGATGAGGGGTGCTGCATGGCAGCCCCAGCGACCTAAGCGCATTGCCGATGGAGACCTCCAGCCCGAAGGTGGATTTTCCGCTGTAGTAGCGTTTGGTGAGCAACTCCTTCAGTGCGACGAACTCGCGGCTGCTCCAGAGATTCTGCGAGCCAGGTGGCGGGATGTCCCACAGCGCTTGAAGGGCAGCGACAAGAGATTTATCTGCGGACATGAGTGGCTCGACCCTCCCTGGAATATCTGTTCAAATGGTCCCTGATGGAGATTACTGAATCGCCCCTGGTTTCCTAGACACTCTCCAAGCTCAGGAAATAGCGTTTCTCATACTCTATTGGAAACAGCTGCATAGCACTGCTGTGTCGGCGTTTAGGGTTATAGAACATTTCGATGTAATCGAAAATATCACTTCGGGCTTCTTCACGGGTTGTGTAGATCTTTCGTCGGATGCGCTCCCGCTTCAAAAGTTGGAAAAAGCTCTCGGCTACGGCATTGTCGTGGCAGTTTCCCCGCCGACTCATGCTGCTGGTTACATTGTTAGCCTTCAAGCAGCTTTGCCAATCTGAGCTACTGAACTGACTACCTTGATCTGAGTGAATCATCACTTGCTGCTGTGGCTTGCGTCGCCACACAGCCATCAACATTGCGTCGATAGCCAGGTCGCTGCACATCCTTGGCTTCATTGACCAACCAATTACTTGGCGTGAGAACAGATCCAGCACTACCGCTAGATAGAGCCATCCTTCATAGGTGCGGATGTAAGTGATATCTGTCACCCAGACCTTGTTCGGCTCACTGACCTTGAACTGCCGCGCGAGGTGGTTGGGCGAGGCCACTGTTGGTTTTCCACCGTAAAACCCTGGACGCCGCCGATAGCCCGTTTGCGAACGCAGCCCCTCCGCCTGCATCAAGCGCCCGACTCGATTTCGTCCGCATTCCTCTCCCAGCTCACGTAGGTCATCGTGAATTTTGCGGTAGCCGTATACACCTCCGCTTTCTAGCCAAGCGTGCTTGATCAAGCCAAGCAGACGTTGATCTTCTTTTGCTCGGGCAGATTGAGGCTCGGCCAGCCAGGCGTAATAGCCGCTGGGGTGCACCTTGAGGGTTTGGCAAAGGCGCCGCACCGGGTAATCAGTCGAGTGCTTCTTGATGAAGGCGTACTTCAGCCGCACTCCTTGGCAAAGTACGCGGCGGCCTTTTTTAAGATGTCTCGCTCTTCAGTCACGCGCTTGAGTTCAGCGCGTAGCTTGCGCAATTCGGCCTGCTGATCGTCGTCTTGCTGACGCTGCTCTTGGGGCTTGGTGTAGACCTTGATCCAGGCGTAAAGGCTATGTACGGACATGCCCAGGCGCTGGGCGACATCGGCGACGGGTTTGCCTTTCTCGGTCACTTGCTTGACCGCTTCGATCTTGAACTCTTCGGGGTAACGCTGACGACTCATGGCACCTCCTATTTGGGCCTCATTATGAGGCTTGGAGGTGTCTACGAAACCAGGGGCGATTCAAAGGGCTATCTCTGCACGATGGAGTTTGAGCGACGCTACGCGAGCAGTAGCTATCAGCACTAATCCCGGCCTGTCTCTGCCGATTGTGGCTCGTTACGTCATTGGTTTCGCTTCTGAAATGCGACCATTCGACTCGAAAAAATCTCAACCACACATTATCGCGATGACATAAGCACCAAGGAGGTTAGCCCCATGTCATTGCAGTGCCCTCGCTGTCACTCCCCAAAAATCGCTTCCTTCCATCACGCCATGAGAGTCGGCGCCGCCGTCGGCACCCTTGGCGGTATTGCACGTAGCGTCAGCGCAGCCCTGGGAGGTGGCCAAGCTGGCGCAGCTATCGGCGCGTTCGCCGGACCTGTCGGTATCACCCTAGGTTCCGTGTCTGGTGCCATTCTCGCCGGCCTGGCCGGCGGCGTAGGCGGGTGTGCGCTAGGCGCCCAGCTTGGCGAGTCGCTCGACCGCCACGTCCTGGCCCACAATCTCTGTCTGCTCTGCGGTCATCGCTTCAACCTGCCAGTCTGATCCGGCCCTTTCTCTCCTCTCATTTCAATCGTCCGGTCGGTGCTGCGCCTGGCGCGGCGCTTTATGCCGGCCTGCACCCAAAGGAATCGCTCACATGGCACATCTCGTCGAAACCATGGCCTACGCTGGCGCTACTCCGTGGCATGGCCTGGGCAATCAGCTCACTCAGAAACAACCCATCGAAGTCTGGCAGCGTGAAGCCGGGATGGACTGGCAGATCCTCGAAAGTCCCGTGCATTTCAAATCAGAGGTCACGGGCCATCTGGGCGCAATTCACTCCTTCCCCGAACAGAAGGTGCTGTTCCGTTCGGACACCAAAACCCCGCTGTCGGTGGTCTCGCAGCGCTACCACACCGTGCAGCCTCGGGAAGTGCTCGAGTTTTACCGGGACCTCACCGAGGTATCCGGCTACGAGCTGGAAACCGCTGGCGTGCTCAAGGGCGGTCGCAAGTTCTGGGCGCTGGCGCGTACCGGGCAAGGCGCTGCGATCAAGGGTAATGATCAGGTCAACGGCTATCTGCTGCTCGCGACATCCTGCGACGGCACCCTGGCCACCACTGCCACACCCACCACTGTGCGCGTGGTGTGCAACAACACCCTGACCATCGCCCTGGACGGCACCAGCCGCGCGATCAAGGTGCCGCACAACACCCGCTTCGATCCGCAAGCAGTGAAGAAACAGCTCGGTATTGCCGTATCCCAGTGGGACGACTTCATGTACCGCATGCGCGCGCTGGCCGAACGCAAGGTGCAGTGGCATGAGGCTTTGGGATTCTTTATGGGCGTGCTGTGCGAGACCAGCCCGACCGGCGCCCTACCGGAGGTACTGCCCAACGAGCGTGCGCTACGCAAAGCCCAGGAGCTGTACGAAGGCCGTGGTCGCGGTAGCCAGCTGGACTCTGCACGTGGCACAGCTTGGGGCCTACTCAACGCCGTGACCGAGTACGTCGACCACGAACGTCGTGCCCGCAGCAACGAGTACCGCATGGACTCGGCCTGGTTCGGCCAGGGGGCACAGATCAAGCAACGCGCTCTGGATGGCGCGCTACAGCTCGCCGCTTAGCCCTCACTTACTTCAACCCTCGCGCCCGGTCAGCCTTGTGCTGGTCGGGCGTTTTCATGTCTGCAGGTGAATACCATGAAAGCAACGTCATTGAACGGCAGCTCCCGCAAAGCCCGCCCGGCCCTGCGCCTGGTCAGCACCAAGGAGCTTCCGCGCGAGGACTGGCTGCAGATCCGTAAACAAGGCATCGGCAGTTCGGATGCCGCGGCTGCCGTGGGACTGAATCCCTACAAATCGCAGCTCGAACTGTGGCTGGAGAAGACCGGCCGCGACACTGCGCTGCCTAAGGGCGATACCCAGGATGAGGAAAGCCCGATGTATTGGGGCAACGTCCTGGAACCCATCGTGGCCTGGCACTACAGCAAGCGCACCAAGAACAAGGTCCGCCGCATTAACGCCGTGCTACAGCATCCGGATCCGGAGCTGCCCTGGATGCTGGCCAACATCGACCGTGAGGTAATCGGTGCCGACGATGTGCAGATCCTCGAATGCAAGACCGCCGGCATAAACGGGGCACGTCTCTGGAAGGAAGGCATCCCCGAGTATGTCGAGCTTCAGGTGATGCACCAGCTCGCCGTCACTGGCAAGCAGGCTGCGGATGTAGCCGTGCTGCTTGGTGGCCAGACGCTGGAGATCCACCGCATTGAGCGGGACGAGCAGATGATTGCTCGCCTGATCGAGCTGGAGTGCAAGTTCTGGCGCTACGTGGAGACCGACACACCACCGCCAGCCGACGGGACGGCATCCGCGGAGGCAGCGCTACGCTGCCTGTATCCGGAGGACAACGGTCAGGTAGTCAACTTCAGCAGCCATGCTGGGCTGACTGCCGCCTATATCGAACTGAAGGCCCTGCGGCAGTCGATGGCCGACAAGGAAAAGCGCGAGGCCGAGCTCAAGCAGATGCTGCAGCAGGCCATGGGCGACGCCAGTCGCGCGGAGTTCTCCAGCGGCTACGTCAGTTGGCGCAAGGCCAAGGACAACATCGGTTTCGATGTCGCGCAACTGCTCAAGGACAAGCCGTACCTGCAGGCCAAGTATCCGTTGCTGAAGCCCGGTGCGCGGCGCTTCCTGGTCGGCTGATTTCCTCCTCCATCACCCCTTCCCCCTTGGCCAGTCCATGCAGTTCGCGCTGCGTGGCTGGCCTTTTTCATTTCCAGGAGCACCACCATGTTGAAAGGTCTCGCACTCATCCCTCCCGCACTCGGTCGCATCTCCATTGGCAAGGTCGTCGAGAAAAACGGTAAGCGTCTTCCGGAGAAGGATGACCAGTTCACCATCACGTCCCAAGTGCAGGGCCGGGATGGCTGGCTGTTGCACCCGCTCAACGATGAACTGCGTCAGGGCAAGGACGACAAGCTGCGTAGCATCCCGGTACGTCTGCTGTTCAACGAACCGGAATTGAACTTTCGCGCCGACTACACCCTGTTCGACCGGCAGTCGGGACGGCCACTGTGCGTCGGTAATGGCGAAACCTGCAAGCGCGTCACTCAGGACGGTATGCAATCGCTGCCCTGCCCTTCGCCGGATGCCTGCCCGCTGGCCAAGGGTAATGCCTGCAGGCCCTATGGCCGGCTGAACGTGGTCATTGGCGAGGAGGATCCGCTGGGCACCTTCGTGTTCCGCACCACCGGCTTCAACAGCATCCGCACCCTGGCAGCCCGGCTACATTACTTCCAGGCCATTTCCGGCAATCGCTTGGCCTGCCTGCCGCTGGAGCTGCGCCTACGCGGCAAGTCGACGCGCCAGAGCCACGGCACCCCGATCTTCTACGTCGACCTCACGGTACGCAACGGCATGGGCATGGCTGAAGCTCTGCAGCAGGCGGGCGAGCTCGCGGCGCAACGGCAAACCGCCGGCTTCGATCAAGGGGCGCTGGATGAGGCAGCCCGCCGGGGCTTCGGCAATGGCGCCTTTGAGGACAGCGAAGAAGACAGTCACGCCGTGATCGAGGAGTTCTTCACCGCCCCAGAGCCAGCCAGCTCGACCGCCCCCGTTGATTCACAGGCGGCGCCCAAATTCCTCGCAGACAAACTGGAAGCCCTCGCCTCACAGCCCCACTGAATCCCACCTGCCTGCGCTGCCGTCATCGGCCAGGCAGGTTTTCTTGGAGACTCACTATGCTTCTACTTCGATTTCTACTCCACCTGCTCATCTTCATCGGCGCGCTCGCGGCCGCTGCTACGGTGGTGCTGAGCATCTTGCTCATGCTGCGCTTCCCGCCGCTGCTGCTCGCCGTGGTCCTGGCCTGCTGGATGCTGAATCGCCTGCTCAGATTGCTCTGCCCACGCCCGGGCAATCCCTGCTGAAAACCCCCAGCGACAACCGCCAACCAGTCATCACCAGCGGCTGTGCATTCGGCCGTTATTACCACGAGGAACCATGATCAGATGCTTAATCTGCGAGTCCAAGGCCATTCTGACGCGGGACGTTGCCAAGGGCATCGCCCTGCTGGTCAGCCTGGCCGACAGTGCATTGCAGGGGGCTCAGGAGGCGGACACAGATACCCCAACCCTGGGGTCGCCAAATATCACTTCGGAGGGTTCAGGTATTTGTGCCTGCGCTGTGGATCGCTGTTCGATGAGCCGGGTACAGAGGAGGCGTCCGAGCCCGCCATGTAGTCGCCATGATTCAGCGCTCAGTTCTGGCCGAGCCGGGCAACCAGGCGCTCCACCATGTCCATGACAAGCTCACGGTCTGCCGCTGTCAGCCGGGAAAGAAGGTCATGGAGCCTGCGGGCCTGGTCCTCCGGGCGGGAGCTCCCTCGGTCAGCAGGTCGGCTGTTTCGCAGTTGAAGATAGTTGCCAGCTCGACCAGACGCTCATGATGATTCTTGGGAGGACCGACCTTAACAATCGCTTAGCTTGCAATCAATGAGCCTGGCGTACAGGTGTGTTTCAGCCATGCGGCTGGACAAACGCAACGCGCCATGCTGAAGCCCGGCTTCAGCATGGCGCGGGTCACACCCGGGCGGTCAACGTTTGCCAATGCTAGCCAGGTAATCCAGGCAGCTGTCGACGGTTTCCACGTCGGCGAACTTGGCATCAATGTCAAACAGGTTCCAGGCCACCGCGCCCGGTACCCGGTCGCCGATGCACTCTTTCACGGCGATGGTGCGGAAGCCTTCGGCCAGGCCGTCGCACAGGGTGGTACGCACGCAAGCCGAGGCCGTCACGCCGGTCACCAGGATGGTGTCGACCCCTGCCGAGCGCAGGTACCCGGCCAGCGAGGTGCCGCTGAACGAACTGGCGCGCTTCTTCACCAGCACGAACTCGCCATCGACTGGCGCGATGCGCGAGTCGATCGCCCAGAGGTTCTCATCGGCCTGGTTGACCACGTCCACCGGGATCTTGTTGTGCCACTGGCCCATGTCGGTGTTGGGGTCATGGCGGTCGGTGTTCTGGTAGCAGGTGGTGACGTGGACGATCGGGAAGTGGTTGGCACGGAACACCTTCATCAGGCGCTGCACGCCGGGGATGATTTCGTCGTCGATCTTTTCGCAGGTGAACGGGTTGCCTGGGCGGGTCCAGGCGTTGGCCAGGTCGACGTTGATCAGCGCCGGGCGCTTGCCGAAGCCGATACGGCGCTGGAAGCCACGCTCCTTGTAGAGCTTGGTCGATTCTTCGAAGGCGCGTTCGAGCATGGTCATCAGGTCTTGCGACATAGTGAATCTCCCCAGTGGGTCGTTGTGAGCGGTTCGGCAAGGAAGGTTTGCCTTGACCTGGAACTCACGATAATCTCGGCCACTGATGACATCCAATTCATTGTTGGCGAGCATTGATACCAAAATGAGCATTAATATCCGCTTTGATCTCAAGCAGATAAAAGCCTTCGTCCGCGTCGCGCAACTGCTGCATTTCAAGCGCGCCGCCGATGCCCTGTTCATCACCCAGCCGGCTTTGAGCCGCCTGATCAAGGCGCTGGAAAGCGAGCTGGGGGCGGAGTTGTTCATGCGCACCACGCGCCATGTGGCGCTGACCGAGGCCGGTCGGCTGTTCTTGCAGGAATGCCAGCAGGTGTTCCGCCATATCGAACGCGGTATCGACCTGGCGCGTAGCGCCGCGGCGGGGGACATCGGCCACCTGACCGTGGCCTACAACGACTTCGCCATCAACGGCGCGCTGCCGGGCATTCTCGAGCGCTTCAAGGACCTGCACCCGGATGTGACCGTGGAGTTGCTGTACATGCCCTCTCACGAGCAGTACAAGGCGATCCGCGATTGCCTGATCGACGTGGGGTTCCTGCTGGGGCCAATGACCGAGCCGGACATCGCCTCATTGCCGGTGAACCAGGAACGCATGGTGGCAATTCTGCCGTCACGGCACCCGCTGGCCGGACAGGCCACTTTGCGCATCGAACAGTTGCGCGACGAGCGCTTCATCTTCGGTGCGCCCAGTGGCTGGAGCCTGTTCCGCGACCAGGCGTTTCAGCTGTGCCAGCGCGCCGGTTTCAGCCCGAACATTCACCAGGAGGCCACCACCAGCATCGGTATCCTCGGGCTGGTGGCGGCCAACATGGGGGTGTCGCTGTATTCGGAATGCGCCTACCGGATCCAGCGCGAAGGCGTGGTCATCGTGCCGCTGCAGGACGAGCATGCCCAGGTGCAGACCATCGCCGCGTGGAACGAGGAATACCAGAGCCCTACCGCCGCGCGTTTCAAAGCCCTACTAGGGCACCGAGCTGCGGAGCTTCACGCCTGATCTGATGGCGTAAGGCCGAAGCGATCGGTACTGGCATCGTAGCGCCAGTCGTGGCCGACACTGCTGGCCAGCCACTGCGCGCCATTGCCGGTGAGCTCTTGCTGGGGATAGCGCCGAACGATCCAGAACTTCATCAGCATGGCATGGATCACCAAACCGCTGACGAAACCGACTACAAATGCCCAGTCACCGGAACAGTACGCCAACACGCTGGCCGCAGCCCACGCTAACAAGCCGGCAGGGTTGAAACCGCGCCAATAGTGGAATTGCCCTTGCAGCTCATACAACTGCGGCACGTTCAACCGGCGTCGCCGAATCAGGTAATAGTCAGCCACCATGATCCCGCCAATTGCCGAGAGGAACGATCCATACGAAAACAGGAAGGCGAACAGGTTATCGAGGATGGCCCACGGCATCGAAAGTGTACCGATGACTCCCGCGATCATCACTGCAGTCGGGTATCTGACTCGTGGTGCTCCAGCATTGACGAAGGTCAGCGCCGCCGGGATCAGGTTGGCTGCAGTATTGGTCGACCACTGTGCCAGCACCACCAGGACCATCAGCACGACCAGGCTCAGCCCGGTGCTCTGGGCCTGGATGACATTGATTGGATTCCAGTCTCCGGCGGCGACGAAAGATGCCGCGCCAATGACCGCGATCCAGGTCTGAGTCAGCGGTAATGCGACCAGTTGAGCAAGAAAGATATGCCGGTTACGAGACAGGAACCCCCGAGCATTGACTGGTGTCCGCACGTAACGGGTGATATTGGGAATGTCGATGGCCAAGGTCGACCAGAAAGCCACGTTAGCCAGGAACAGGGTAATGATGGTCAGCTGCTTGTCGCCGACGAACGTCCAGATATTGACCCCTTTGGTGACTGCCAGCACATCGAGGGTCAGGTACATCCAAACCGAGATGGCAATGATCGCCGGCGCTGCGATGGACGAGAGAAACTCTACCGCCTTGATACCCAGCGCGGTATTGATGATTTGCACCACTGCGAAGATCACATACCACAAGGCCCAGTTGTCGAACCCGGTCAAGTACTCGACGATACCGCTCAGGGCCAGGGCGCCGAGGTAGGTCTGGATACCGAACCAGATCGCCGCGACCAGGCCGCGAAACAATGACGGAATGTGTGTGCCATGCACGCCGAACGGCGCTCGCAAATACACCGCGAAAGACAAACCATGTTCGGTACCGATGTCCGCGGTCAGGGTCATCAGTAGCGCCAGGACGATGTTGGCCAGCAGAATGATCGCTACGACCTGTGGCAGCGGCAGGCCGGCAACACCCGTAGCACCCAGCTGGAAGGTGGCGATCATGAACGCGATACCGATCCAGATCCAGGTGAAACCCAGGGTACCGATCGAGCGATGTCGTCGTTGTACCGGAAGAATCGACGGTTCCAACAGGTTGTGACGGGAGACGGCCGGAGTCGGTGAGACAGAAGTCAATTCGGGGCTGTTCATCGAAGCACCTGTGCATGAATGGAAGGCGCAACCTACCTGCCATGGCGATGGCCGCAGGCTCTTGGGGAAAGGAACGAACGTGGGCAACGGCCTTTGCTGGCGAATAGCAACCCAGCAAAGGCTGCGGCGGGCAGACCTGTGGTCAGCCCTGCAGTTGCTGGCGCCGGGCGCGGGTGGCCTCGATGTCCAGGCGCACCTGCTCGTCGAGCACCACTCCGTACACCTCAAAGGCCTGTTCGAGGCTGCAGAAGTCATCCAGCACGTCTTCGCGCACCTGCTCGGCACTGCGTTCTAGCGGGTTGCCATAGCCACCGCCACAGGGCGAGTAGTAGGCCATCACATCCCCCGCCTTGGACGCGTACCCGGAGAACTTCGACGGCATCGACACCACCTGCCCGGGGCTGGCGACATTGTAGATCTCGGTCTTGCCTACCACCCCGTCGCAGCCACCGAACACCCCCCAGGGCACATCGAAATGCCGTTCGCTTTCGTGGGTGATGAAGCCCGCCGTGAGCACCCGCTGGGCCTTTACCACACCGATGCCACCGCGGTACTTGCCAGCGCCTGGCTGCACATCGTCACGCAGCTCGTAGCGGTCGCAGATCATCGGCAGGTGCATCCCCAGGTCTTCGATGGGGTTGTTGCGGGTGTTGGCCATCAGGTTGTCGATGGCATCGGGCCCGTCGGATTTCGGCCGCCCGCCGTATGCCCCTTCGTTGACTTCGAGGAATACCCAATAGTCGCCATCGGCCTTCACCCCGGAATAGGCAGCGAAGGAGATCGACGCCGAGCTGCCGGCGATCACCCGCTCCGGCAGCACCGGGGCCAGGGCCTTGATGATGAGATCGATCATCCGGTTGCACTGGGTGAAGCGCGCCTCGGCAGCGGCTGGGAACACTGGGTTGAAAATCGTGCCCAGCGGCGCCACGACGCTGATCGGGCGGAACGACCCCTCGTTGGACGGCACCGGGCTGGGCAGCGTGGCAGCGTCGAGCAGCAGCTTGCGGAAGGCGGCGTAGGCGGCCACCTTGCACGAACCTTCGAACGGCACGTTATAGGCGGTTTCGGTTTGCAACGCCGAACCGGTCAGGTCCACCTCCAGGGCATCACCGCTCACTTTTACCGTGACCACCACCGGCAGGCGCCGCTCGCGGTTGCGGCCGTCGTCGTCGAGGAAGCCTTCGGCGCGGTAGTCGCCATCGGGAATCTGCGCGATCTGCTGGCGCATGATGGTTTCGGCGTAGTCGATCAACTGGTTGATCGCGGTAAAGCTGAAGTCCTTGCCGTAGCGGGTCAGTAGTTCCTTGAAGCGCCGGGCGCCCAGCTGCGCCGAGGCCACCTGGGCTTCGATGTCGCGAATCAGCTGGTCGGATGCACGGCTGTTGTAACGGAACATCTGCACCAGCGCTTCGTTGCGCACACCGCGCTCATAGAGCTTGAGCCCGGCCATCAGCATGCCTTCGGCGTACACGTCGCCTACGTCGATGATCAACCCCGGCGTAGCTGCGCCGATGTCGATGTGGTGCGCGGTGTTGCCGGAAAAGCCCACCAGCTCGCCTTCATGGAAAATCGGCACGATCACCGCCAGGTCCGGGCTGTGGCTGGAGCCGTGATAGGGATGGTTGTGCACCACCACATCGCCCTCGTGCCAGGCGCCACCTTGCAGGGTGGCCTCGATGCCGCGCAGGTAGGCCGGGATCGAGCCGATGTGCATCGGCGTGGATTCGGACTCGCAGATGGTCTGGTAGCGGGTGTCGAACAGCCCGGCGCCCATGTCCTGGGACTCGCGGATGATCGATGAGAACGACATGCGGTACAGCACGTGGCCCATCTCTTCGGCGATGGTCTTCAAGGCGCCGCTGATGACTTGCAGGGTGATCGGATCGACCGGTTGCGTATTCATGGCTGTGTCCTCTGGCGTTACTGGCGGGAGATGATCAGGTTGCCGTGGGCGCTCACCCTGGCCACCCAACCCGGCGGCACCAGCGAGGTGGAGTCGTGCTGCATGAGCATGGCCGGGCCTTCGATGTACTGGCCGGCGTGCAGCTTGCTGCGGTCATAGCGTGGCGTGGGCAGGCACTGGCCATCGTCGAACCAGGTGTCGCGCTCGTAAAGGAAGGCCTGGCCGGTGTCGCTGTCGACCGCCGCCGGCAGCGGCTGCCAGGCCAGCTTCTCGGACTGGGAATGGCCGATGACACGCAGGCTGACGACTTCCACCGGGGCATCGGCGTAGCAATAGCCGTAGTCCTGCTCATGCACTTGGTGGAAATGCGCCATGACCTGGGCAATGGCCTGGTGGTCCACCCTGCCGCCAGGGATCAGGGCACGCAACTCGAAGCCCTGACCGTCGTAGCGGCATTCGGCGATGCGGGTCAGCTGCATGCAGGCATCGTCCACGCCATCGTTGCGCAGTTGTTGCCGAACATTGGCTTCCAGTTCCTGCAAGGCGCTTTCGAGCCGATTCAATTGCGTGTCGTCGATGGTATTCAGGGTGCACAGCAACGAGCGCAGGGCCTCGTACTGCAGGTCGGTGGTCAGCAGGCCTGCGGCGGCGGTGATGCCCGGCGCTGGCGGGATGAGCACCGACTTGGCATTGACCTCATCGGCCAGCGCCGGACCATGCACCGGCCCTGCCCCGCCGAACGGCATCAGCACGAAATCGCGGGGGTCGATACCACGGGCCACCGAGTTGGAACGAATGGCCAGGGCCATGTTGTTGTTGACCACCCGCAGGATGCCCAGGGCCGCCCGGTGCACGCTAAGGCCCAACGGCTTGGCGATCTTCGCCTCGATGGCCTGGAACGACAGCGCCGGGTCGATCTTCAGGTCGCCGCCCAGCATCTGGTCCGGGTCCAGACGGCCCAACACGATGTTGGCGTCGGTCACGGTGGGCTCCTCGCCACCGCGGCCGTAACAGGCCGGGCCGGGGTTGGAACCGGCCGAGCGTGGGCCGACCTGGAAGCCACCGGCCGGGTCGATGAAGGCCACCGATCCGCCACCGGCACCGATGGTGATCAGGTCGATCATCGGCACCAGCACCGGGTGCCCGGACACGTAGGAGTCGCGCGGGTTCATCACCTTGATCTGGCCATCGACCAAGGTCGAGATGTCCGCCGAGGTACCACCAATGTCGACGGTGATGATGTTGCGCTCACCGTCGAGCCCAGCGAAGTAATGCCCGCCCATCACGCCACCGGCGGGGCCGGACATGAGGATGTTCACCGGCCGCTCGCAGCAGCTTTCAACGGTGGCCACACCGCCGTTGGACTGCATGATGCGCAGGTCGGCCTGGATGCCGTTTTCACGCAGCTGGCTGGCCAGGTGGGTCAGGTAGTGGGCGGTGCGCGGTCCGACGTAGGCGTTCATGGCCGTGGTGGAAAAGCGCTCGTACTCGCGCATCACGTCCACCACATCGGTGGAGCAGCAGACGAACGCCTCGGGCATCACCTTCTGCACGATGGCCTTGGCGCGCAGCTCATGGGAGCGGTCGAGGAAGGCGTACATGAAGCCGATGATTACGGCCTGCACGCCACGGGCCTTGAGCAACTGCGCGGCCTCGCGGACTTCCTGCTCGTCCAGCGGCGTCTCGACCTGGCCATGGGGCGGTAGGATGCGCTCGTTGATGGCGATGCGGTTACGCCGACGCACCAGCGGTGTGCTCTGCCATGGCACATCGAACTGCAGCGAGAAGTTGTAGGGCCGTTTGTGCCGGCCAATGTGCAGAATGTCGCGGAAGCCCCTGGTGGTGAGCATGCCCACCTCGGCGCCATTGTGTTCGATGGAAATGTTGGTCGCCACCGTAGTGCCATGGACGATCAGGTCCACTTCTTCGGCGCCGATTCCGGCCTTGGCACACAGCTCGAGAATCCCGCGCATCACAGCGATGGACTGGTCTTCGAGGGTGGTGGGGACCTTGTGGGAAAAGATCCGCCGGCCGATGGAGTCGCGCTCCGTGGTTTCCAGGATCAGGTCTGTGTTGGTACCGCCGACATCTACGCCTATACGGGCCATTCTGCGTCACTCCTGGTGATCGCGAATGCACTCGGCAACTGCGCCGCCGAGCCGATTCGCACGTGGGTCTTATGGTTGTTGTTGAGGTGCGGGGGCCCCAAGCGGGGCCTGTTTTTTTATGCCAAGGGGTTGGCGGGTTGATCGGCGGCGTGGCTCAAGGGGCGCCCCGCCGTCTCCGGCAACGACAGCCCGCCCGCCAGGGCGAACAGGGCGATACCGGCCAGGTAATAGGCCGGCGACAGCGGGTCACCGCTGCGCTCGATCAGCCAGGTGGCGATCAGCGGCGCGGTACCGCCGAACAGCGTGTAGGCCATGTTGTAGGTGATGGCCGAGGCGGTGTAGCGACTGCGGGTGGGGAACACTTCCGACAACAGCACGGCCGTGACCACACCGCACAGCACCGCGCCGATGGCCAACAGGAACGCCCCCGCCAATGCTGGGTAGAACAACCCGGAGCGCGCCAGCAGAAACGCCGGGTAAATGGTCAGCACCAGCCAGGCGGCAGCCGTGACCATGGTCGGGCGCCGGCCAACGCGGTCGGAAAAGCGTCCGGCAAAGGGGCAGCAGGCTGCGGCGAACAGCAAGGTCAGCAAAGAGATCAACAGCGCTGTGGGCTGCGGCTGGCCGCCTTGCAGTTGCAGGTAGGTCACGAAGTAGGTGGTGCACATGTAGAACGACAGCGCGGTCAGCGAGATGAACGCCGCCAGGCAGCACATCGCCCCGCCCTGCTCGCGCAATGTCTGGCCCAGCGGTGCATGCACGGCACGCTCGGCGCTAGCCAGCGCCTTGAACGCCGGCGTCTCGTCCAGGCGCCAGCGCAGGTACAGGCCCACCAGCCCGAGGGGCGCGGCGATCAGAAAGGGCAGGCGCCAACCGAAGGTTGCCATCTGCTCGGCTGTCAGCCAGCGGTTCAGGGCATAGGTGACGATGGCGGCGGCCGCGAACGAGGCGAAGGTCGACACCAGCGCGGCACTGCCATAGCGGGCGCGCTGCCCGGCCGGGGCGTGCTCGATGAGGTAAATGCAGGCACCGGCGTATTCGCCACCGGCGGAAAAACCCTGCACACAGCGGATCAGCGTCAACAGCAACGGGGCGGCCAGGCCGATGCTGGCATAGGTCGGCAGCAGCCCGATCAGGGTGGTGGCTGCGGCCATCAGCAGGATCGTGATCGACAACACCCGGCGCCGCCCGAAATGGTCCCCCAGCATGCCGAACACCAGCCCGCCGAGCGGGCGGAAAGCAAAGGCAACGGCGAACACGGCAAAGGTCTTGAGCAGCGCCGTGGTGCTGTCACCCGAGGGGAAGAACAACTGGGCGATGGTGGTCGCCAGAAAACCATACAGGGCAAAGTCGAACCACTCGACGAAGTTGCCGATGGACGCGGCCCAGACCACGCGTTTCAATTGCTCCGGCGCGACCGGCTGCTGCGACGTACCCGACATATCCACCTCACTGTCTGTTGGAGAACAAGCGATTGGCAGTTCGAAACCTTCACGCAGCGAGTGGGCTGCAGGCGCAGCCCTCAAGCTCAGTCCGGGCGGGCCTCTGGTGGGCCGTCACCGTCAATGTGCGCCCTGCGCCTCCAGCCCCCGACGGCTGAACACCAGCGAGGCATTGGCCCCGCCGAAACCGAAGCTGTTGGACATCACGCAATTCACCTGCTGCCCTTCGCGCACGCTGCGTACCAAGGGCAGCCCCTCGACCTGCGGGTCGAGCTGTTCGATGTTGTGCGAAGCCGCCATGAAACCGTGGCGCATCATCAGCAACGCATAGATCGCCTCGTGCACCCCGGCCGCCCCCAGCGCGTGCCCGCTCAGCGACTTGGTCGAGCTGAACGGCGGCAGTTCACCGTCGAAGGCAGCCAGTGCCGCCTGCAGTTCCACCAGGTCGCCGGCCTGGGTGCTGGTGCCATGGGTATTGAGGTAATCCACCGGTTCGGCGCAACTGGCCAGGGCCATCTGCATGGCGCGCAGTGCGCCGTCGCCGCTGGGGGAAACCATGTCCTGGCCATCGGAGGCAGTGCCATAGCCGATCACTTCGGCGAGGATGGTCGCCCCGCGCGCCTGGGCATGCTCCAGCGCCTCCAGCACCAGCACCCCTGCCCCGCCGCTGATAACGAAGCCATCACGGGCCACGTCATAAGGGCGGCTGGCAGTGGCCGGCCGGTCGTTGTAGCCGGTGGAAAACGCGCCCATGGCGTCGAACATGCAGCTCTGGCTGAAGTGCTCGGCTTCGGCACCGCCAGCAAACACCACATCCTGTTTGCCGAACTGGATCTGCTCGAAGGCGTGGCCGATGCAATGGGCGCTGGTGGCGCAGGCCGAGGCGATGGAATAGTTGAGGCCCTTGATGCCGAAGAAACTGGCCAGGCACGCTGAGACCGTACTGGTCATGGTACGGGGTACACGGTACGGCCCCACCTTGCGTACGCCCTGGCTGTGCAGCAGCTGGTTGGCCTCGACGATGTCTTCGCTGGAGCCGCCACCCGAGCCCATCACGCAGCCGGTGCGGGTGTCGGCCACCTGCTCGGGCGTCAGCCGTGCATCGGCGATGGCATCGGCCATGGCCAGGTAGCCATAGGCTGCGGCATCGCCCATGAAGCGCCGGTGGCGCCGGTCGATGCGCTGAAAGTCTACCTCCAGCCGGCCGCTGACATGGCTGCGCAGCCCCGCTTGCGCATAGGCCAGGTTGAAGGCGATTCCCGAGCGCCCCTGGCGCAATGCCTGGAGGACCTGCGCAGGGCTGTTGCCCAGACATGAGACGATGCCCATGCCGGTCACGACCACGCGGCGTAGCCCGATTGTCTGCTTCGATAACATGCACTGACTCCACAGGTTCAGAACTGTCCGGGCAACCTGGCTGGGTTGCCATGGACTCGAGTCTAAGGGGCGGCTTTGATTCTGATAATTCGTATTTCGTTAGCCATTGATACCGAATTTGGCATCAGTAATTATCCTGCGCCCATGGCAAAGCACCCCGCCCGGCCAAAGCCGGCGGGGCATGATGAATGCCGTTGCTAGAGGGTGGCGTCAGGCAAAGCGTTCGACCTGCGCCGACGTGCGGCGCATCAACACCTTGCCGTTGCGCACCGAAACCAGTGCGTGGCCCTGGCTGCGGACCATCTCGTAATCATCCGGCGCCGACAGCAGCAGCAAGTTGGCCGGCCGCCCGACCTCGATGCCATAACGCTCCCCAAGGTTGAGGGTGCGGGCACTGTTGTCGGTGATCAGATCCAGGCTGCGTTGCAGGTCTTCGTAGCCGAGCATGTGGCAGATGTGCAGCCCGGCTTCGAGAATGCGCAGGATGTTGCCGTTGCCCAGCGGGTACCACGGGTCGACGATGGAGTCCTGGCCGAAGCACACGTTCATCCCGGCGCGGTCGATCTCGGCCACGCGGGTCAGCCCGCGGCGCTTGGGGTAAGTGTCGAAGCGCCCTTGCAGGTGAATGCTCTCGGTCGGGCACGAGATGAAGTTGATGCCCGACATTTTCAGCAGGCGGAACAGCTTGTAGCAGTAAGCGTTGTCATAAGAGCCCATGGCCGTGGTGTGGCTCGCCGTGACCCGAGCGCCCATGCCACGTACCCGGGCCTCTTCGGCCAGCACCTCGAGGAAGCGCGACTGTGGGTCGTCGGTTTCGTCACAGTGCACGTCCACCAGGCAACCGGTGCGCTCAGCCAGCTCCATCAGGAACTTCACCGACGACACACCCTGATCGCGAGTGTTCTCGAAATGCGGAATGCCACCGACCACATCGGCGCCCATGGCCACCGCTTCGGTCATCAGGGCCCGGCCATTGGCGAACGACTCGATGCCCTCCTGGGGGAAGGCGACGATTTGCAGGTCAACCAGGTGGCGTACTTCCTCGCGCACCTCGACCATGGCCTTGAGCGCGGTGAGCTTGGGGTCGGTCACATCCACATGGGTTCGCACGTGCTGAATGCCATGGTCCACCAGCATGTCGATGGTCTTCTTCGAGCGCTGCTTGATGTCGTCGTGGGTGGTGATTTCCTTGCGCTCGGCCCAGCGTTCGATGCCTTCGAACAAGGTGCCGCTCATGTTCCACTTCGGCTCGCCGGCGGTGAGGGTGGCGTCCAGGTGAATGTGCGGCTCGACGAAGGGCGCCACCACCAGGTTCTGTTGGGCGTCCAGGTCGTCGGGGTTGGCCAGCACCGCCACATCGGCCTGGGGCTCGATGGCGGCGATACGGTCGCCGTTCAGTTCGATACGAAACAGGCCCGACTTGCCACGCAGACGGGCGTTGATGATGTTCATGCTGTTACTCCTTGCATTGGGCTTCGCTCATGCGCCATACCAGCATGGCGACCGAAGCGTTCATACGAAATAGCGGGTCGTCGAGTGACTGCCCACTCAGTTGTTCGATACGTTGAATACGTTGGTTGATGGTGTTGCGGTGCAGGCCCAGACGCTGGGCGGCCTTCAGGCCATTGCCGTTTTCCTTGAGCAGGGCGTCGAGGGTATGCACCAGCACATGGGGGTGCTTGCGGCCGGGCGCGATCAGTGGGCCAAGGGTTTCGGCGACGAAGTCGTCGATCAGCGAGCGATCGACGATGCCTTGCAGCAGGCGCAGCACGCCCAACTCGCTGAAGTCGCAGAAACCGGTGGCCGGGCGCAGGTTCTGCGCCACTTCCAAGGCCTGGCGCGCTTCATTGAGCGCCTGGCGGTAGTGGGCGCAATCCTCGGCCAGGCGCGACAGGCCCATGAACAGGCCCAGTTCACCGACCACGCCCGCCAACTGCCGGTGCAGCGCGGCCAGGGTGGCGTGCAGGCCGTGGGCATCGGCCAGTAACAACACGAACAGGTCACCCGGCAATTGCGCGGTCACAGTCCCCGGCCTGCCACGACACCAGGCCTCAAGCTGATCTTCCAGCGCCTGGCGAATGCCCTGCCACACGCGCTCGCCCTGGGCCAGCCCATGGCGCTCGAACAATCCATCGACGCCAGACAGCCGCAGTGTCACCAGGCGCCGTGGCTCGTCCAGCGCCAGCTCAAGGTGCGCGGCCCGCTGCCGAGCGATGGCCAGGCTCGGGTAGTCGCCGGTCAGCAACTGGCCGAGGATGTCATTGCGCGAGCGCCGCACCTGGGTCATCTGCACCAGGGCCGTACCGATCAGGTGAGTGACGACCACCATTTTCAGCGCATACGGCTGCTCGATCAGCGGCAGCCCCAGTTGCTCGGCGCGCTCGATCACTACAGGCGGAATGCCGTGGATGAACGTGCCGCCGGTGAGGATCACCATGCCGGCAATGCCCACGGCGTCGCCATCTTCCACCAGGCTCAGCAGGTTGGCCTCGCCGCGTGGGTGGTTGATGCCGGTGACGAACACCAGCTCGCCGCCCATCACCCACTCGGCAATGCCTTCGTTCTCGGCCACATACGGCCAGCGCACCCGCCGCTGCAGGTTGCGCGCGCCGGCCCGGACGGTCATGTCCTGCAGGCCGGGCAGGTGCAGGATTTCGTCCAGCGCCAGGCTCACGGTTCGACACCCGCCTGGCCCAGCGCCCGGCGCCGGCCGCTCAGTTCAAGCATGACGATGTAGCACAGGGCCGAGGCGCCAATGCCCACCAGCGGCGCGACCCACGGCGAGGCGTAGGCCAGCACCGCACCCAGCGCATAGGACCCGAGGCCCAAGAAGTTGTAGCGCGGCAGCTGCACCGAGGCCAGCGCCGGGTACTTGCCGCGGTGGCGGTACCAGAAGTCGGCCATGATCACCCCACCCACTGGCGGAATGATCGAGCCCAGCAGCACCAGGAACGGGATCAGCATTTCATACATCCCGCCAATCGCCAGCACGATGCCCACCGCTGCCGCGACCAGCGTGGCGATGCGTCGACGCTCGCTGCGCAGCAAGTGGCAGGCCGCTGCCGAGACGTTGTAGATGGTCGGTCCCTGGATGGTCCAGAGGTTCAGGCAGAGCATCACCACCGCCGCGAACGACAGGCCTTGCAGCATCATCACTTCGACGATGTCGGCCTGCTGGTAGACCATCGCGCACCAGGCCCCGGCCACCACCATCAGGCCGTTGCCGAGCAGGAAGGCGACGATGCTGGCCACCACCGCCACCCGCCCGCTGCTCGACAACCGGGTCCAGTTGGTGGCCTGGGTGGCACCGCTGGCGAAGGTGCCGAAGACCATGGTCACCGCTGCCGAGAAGGTCATGGTTTCATGCGGCACCACCGCCGCCAGGCCGGCAAAGCCCCCGGCATCGGCGGTGGCGATATACATCGAAACCAGCAGCAGCGCGAACATCAGCGGCACCGACACCCGCGACAGCAGGTCCAGGCCCTTGAAGCCGATGATCGCGGTAATGCTGAAACCCAGGCCGAACAGCACCATCAGCGGCACGGTGAAACCACCCGCCAGGCCCAGCAACTTGACCAGCACGATCGCCACGGTCGCGGTGCCCCAGGCGTACCAGCCAAGTTCGGCGAAGCCCAGGATGAAGTCGGAAAGCCGGCTGCCCGCCTCGCCGAAACAGAAGCGCCCCATCAGCACGCTGTTCAAGCCGCTGCGCGAGGCGATGAAGGCCAAGGCCGCCGCGTACAACGCCAGCAGCGTGTTGCCGATGGCGGCGACCCACAGCATGTCGACGAAGTTGAAGGCCATGCCCAGCTTGCCACCGGCGAACATGGTGCCGGTGAAGAAGGTAAAGCTGAACAACACCATGGCAATGGGCAGCAGCCCTTTGCGCGAGGATGGCGGGGCTTCGCAAAGCGGGAATTCGGTAGGTGAGCTCATGGCACGGTGCTCCGGGTTGTCGTTGCGACTAGGGGAGCAATATGCGGGCCGCTTTTGCCAAGCGCGAAAAACAGGAAATTTGCGGGCAATCGGCACAACTTTACCTGTTCACCTTGCACACTATTTTGCCGAATTGATGAATTAAACCTGTGCGTTAAGACCTGTTTTGATGCGGGCGCGCACCAACGCGGAACAGCACTGGATAGTTTCCACGCAGCCTGCCGTCGGCGGTGCGCGCCGGCCGTCATTCGCTGGCGCTGACATCCACCTCTTCCAGCTGTCATCCGGATCGAAGCGTTTCATGGCCTTGGCAATCTTGTCGCCCTGTGGCCCCAGATCCTTCTCGAACACCTGGTCGTCGTGGCTGATCATGAAGCTCATGACACCGCTATCGTTGTATTTCGCCGGCCAGGCGACCAGGGCGAAGCCGCGGCTCATCTGGTTGCCGATCAGGTAGCTGTAGGCGCCGCCCGGGGCCGACGAGCCTTGGCCATCAAGGATGCGGAAGTGGTAGCCGTACCAGGCATCGCCCACCACATCCTTGCCGAACAGCGGCCCCAGCGGGCTGATCTCGCCGCCCTCTTCGTCCTCCCAGAACAGGCCGTCATGCTTGCCGGGCGTGCTGAAGATCTGCTGGGCATATTCCAGCGCGCCGTTGCTGTTGCGGTCCTTCGAGGCGTAGTCCATCTGCGCGTCGTGATAGGCTAGGACCGACTGCAATGCAGCCAGCTCGTTACGGCCGATGCGCCGGGCGTGGATTTCGGCGCTGCCGGCCTTGCGGTCGAAGCGCCAGCCGTTGGTAGCCTTGGTCAGCCGAACCAGTTCTGCATCAGATGCACGCTCAGCTAGCTTCCCGACCGTAGCATCCAGTAGCGGCCGAATGCGGCCGACAGTACTTGCCTCAGCGCGAATCGTCTCCAATGACCGTTTCAAAGCGAGTGCAGCCACTGTCCCAGCATCTGTGTCGGACACCTTGCGCATGTCGCGACCATTTAGGCCAGGGTTCAGGTTGGTTTCGCTGAACGGGTGATCGGCCGGCAGGCTGGGCTCATCGACATGTTTGTTCGGCACCTCGCAGGGGAATGGATCGATTAGGAATCCCGGAAACCTTCCTTGCCTGCCCCTTGCGCAAGCAACGAGCTCCTACCGGTTTGAGCCGCAGATGTTGATCATTCTTGACCAGGTAACGCATGGCGCAAAGCACGTTAGCCCGCCCATTCAGGTCCCGCCTGTGGATCAGGCCAAGCCCCAGCCTGTCTTGGTATTTATCTTTTTCGAGGTTGCAGTTGTGGAAGTAGCCCTGACCACGGGTAATACGCTCCCATAGCTCACCGATCCGCTGAGCCCTGTAGATATCGGCACTCACTTCAGCACCGTTAAAGAAGAACGCTGCATGGATGTGATAGCCCCGGTCCTCGCCTTGCTCGACGCTGCAAATGTAGCCAATTTCATGGTCGAAAATTAGGTTGCGTTCACGCTCAGCTATCAGCCGATTCAGATCGTCGAATACGCGCTCCACACGCAACCTCGCCTGGACCTCTGCACGGTAATACAGATCAACCCTGATCACGCAGATCCGGGCGTAGCGATCAAACATGGCATCAACGTAGCGATCGACTTCGACCTCTTGCTGAATCGCCTGGTAGCGCTGATCGTGCTCCCTACGCTTGAATCTCTTTTGGGCAAGGAGTGTACGGATGCACTTGGTCAGCTCGTTCAGCGTCTCACTGGTGCTCAGATAGCGCGTTTCACCCTCGTTCAAGCAGGTGATGCCAAAGGGGCTGCGCTCAATCCCAATGGCCTGGCAGGCTTCCTGAAGAAGGCTCAAGTGCCAGCTGTACTGATACGCCACATCTCCGTCGAGCAGCGCGACCATCTGCACGATCCCATCGAAGTATTTTGGGGTATACGGATTTAATGGTTGATGGGGCACCTTCACCCCATCAATCTGATACCACCCTCAGATGGTTGATAGATCGACTCCGTAGTTGAGTTCCTCTGCGAAGTCCGGCAGTCCGTAACCGATGGTTTTCTTGTAGAAAGGAGAGACCTTCGCAGTCGGTGCCTTCTTCTTGTGCTTCGTGGTGTAGAGCATTCGTGCCCGCATCACCTCGAAGGAGTAACCGCGCCCTTCACGGTTCTTGTCCTTGGCCAGTCGGTTGATGGACTCCGTGTAAGCGTTGGTGACGGGCATGTCCGTCTCGAAGTAGGTCATGGTCTCTTCGCGCCAGTTTCCCACTGCCCTGACCAGATCGCTCCAGACTTCCTTTTGGCCCTTCGGGATGGTGGCTATCCACTCGTCCAGGGCGGCTTCTGCCTGGAGCCGTGTGGTGGCGTCCCAGATGCCGTAGAAGCGCTCCTTGTGCTCGTAGGCGGCCAGCAGTTGCGGGAACGCGCCTGTCCAGGTCTCCATGATGAGGCGCTCCCGGTCTGAGACTTCGTGAGCGCGTTTCAGCAGGATTTTCCGGTCTCCCTTGAGAGTCCGGCTCTGGGACGGTTTCAGCTCCTTTCTGAGGCCCTTGCGCACTCTCTCTAGGGCATCGTTGGCCATGCGCACCACATGGAACTTATCGACCACGATACGGGCCTGGGGCAGCACAGCCTTGACCGCTGCCCGGTAGGGGTTCCACATGTCCATGCTGACGATCTCGACCTTCTGCCGGTCTTTCAGCTTCATCAGGTAGTTGGTCACCACGTCCTGGCGGCGGGTGGCCAGCAGGTCGAGCAGGGTTCGCTCCTCAATGTTGGTCAGAATGCAGCGGTAGCGCTTGTTCAGGTATAGCTCGTCAATGCCCAGGATGCGGGGCGTCTCGAAGCGGTGCCAGCGCCCCAGGAACTCGGCGCGGGCGTTGAAGATGTCGCGCACCGTCTTCTCGTCCAGGCCGGTCTGTGCCGCCACAAAGGTGTAGGGGTGGTTGAAGGATTCCTTCTCCACGTACTCATGCAGCCGCAGTGTCATACGGAATCCGTCCACCATCTCCGGTAGCTGGGGCCTGAATGTTGTCTTGCAGGCCCGGCAGGTGTATCGGCGGCGGACCACCCAGAGAGTGACCCGCTTGCCGTGGATGGGCAGATCACGATAGGGAACGTCACGCTTGCCGAACCGTACGAACTCACCCTGCACGCCGCATTCCTCGCAGGCGATGGGATCGGGCACGTCCACCTGGAAGTGCATTTCGTCGTCGGTTGATTTGCAGCCCAGTACTTGGTATTGCGGCAGGTGAAGGATGTTGTCGGGAAGTTCGGTCATGGTGTTGTATAGGCGTAGGTGTCAGTCAGATCCATCCGACTCGGCATTGGTGTTTGCTTTTTTACCCAACAAGCTGCTGGAAACGAAAAGTAAGGCACCGAGGACAATTGCAATATCAGCCAGGTTGAAGGCCGGCCAATGCCAGTCTCGCCAATAGAAATCAAAGGAATCCACAACATAGCCGCGAAAGACCCGGTCAATCAGGTTGCCCATGGCGCCACCGAGGATAAGACTGTAAGCGATGGCTTCTCCTTTATGACGATTTTCAAGGATCAGCTTGATCAGAAAAATCGAGACCACTACCGCGATTCCGATAAAAAAGTAGCGCTGCCAGCCTCCACCATTCGCAAAAAGACTGAATGCGGCACCGGTGTTCCATAGGTGCACCCAGTTAAAGAACGGGGTCACCGAAACATACTCGCCATAGGCCATTGATTGCTGCACCAGCCACTTTACAGCCTGATCAGACGCTGCCAGCAGGCCCGATATGGACAATAGGGCATACGGCGAGAGCTTTTTGCCAATAATGAGCATTATTTAACCCTTCAACGCCAAAATGCGTCTGGCACCGTTAAGTACAATGCCCCCCGCGATGGTGCCGATAATCAGATCCGGATAATTGGAACCGGTCCACGCGACCAGGGCGCCGGCGGTGATGACCCCCAGGTTGATCACCACGTCGTTGGCCGAGAATATCCAGCTTGCCTTCATGTGCGCCCCGCCTTCCCGATGTTTGGATATGAGCAGCAGACAACTGGTATTGGCAATCAATGCGACGAATGCGATAGCCATCATCACCAGCGATTCAGGCTCACTACCGAATACAAAGCGTCTCACCACCTCTACGAGCACGCCCACAGCCAAGATCAGTTGCAGTACACCAGCAAGATGCGCGGCACGTACCTGCATTTTCACGCTATGTCCAACCGCATAAAGGGCAAGCCCGTACACCGCCGCATCGGCAAAATTGTCCAGGGATTCTCCAATCAGGCCGGTGGACCGGGCGATCAGACCGGCAGTCATTTCCACCACGAACAGAAGTGCATTGATGCCGAGCAACCAGCGCAGGGTCCCGGATTCTTGCTTAGCAGAAGCTGCCGAAAACTCGGCGGCCTTGATGGTCTCCGGATTTGCAGCGACGGTTTCCTGAAGCGAGGCGCCTAGCCCCAAGGTCTTCAGTTTCGAGGTGACGGGCTCGACCTCGCCGTCATGCACGACCTTCAGCCGGCGGTTCGACAAGTCGAAGGACAGCGCCCGAATCTCCTCAAAGCCGTTCAGGGCTAGGCGAATCATTCGTTCTTCTGATGGACAGTCCATCTTCGGCACGGCATAAACACTGACCCATCTCCCTGGCGCCTCGGAGGAGGCCTGTATATCGGTATCCGCTGCGGACGTTGCATCACCGCCACAGGCGCCACCACAGGATTTGCTCATGATACGACTCCACTTGAACAATGTTGTGGTACCATTTAAAACTATAAAGCTACTATAAGGTCAATAGAGTAAAGAATCCGTTGGGGAGGAGGCTGATGCGCATTGGTCAGTTGGCGCAGTTGGTAGGGGTCGAAACACAGACGATCCGCTTCTATGAACAGCAGGGCTTGTTGCCGCCGCCTGATCGGCAGGACAACGGTTACCGTGTCTATACCGAGAAGCATGGTGAGGGGCTGGCCTTCATCCGTCGCTGCAGAATCCTGGGCCTGTCACTGGCTGAGATTCACGAACTACAGAGCTATGAGGACGACCCTCATCAGCCTTGTACCGCCGTCAACGCCTTGCTCGATGATCACATCTCTCATGTGCGGTCGCAGATAACCGCTCTGCAAGCGCTTGAGAAACAACTCGTTTCACTGAGAGCGAGTTGCAACGATGACCGGGAAGTTGAGGCGTGTGGGGTTCTTGCTGGAATTAGCGAAGGAAACATGCACCAGCAGTAGGTGAAGCATCAACCAGATAATCCGATGAGATGCCGGTCTGTCTCACTCTCATGCAAAGGTAAGATCAACCATTTAATCCGCTTACCCGTATTTTGAAAGCATGGTTTCTCTGACCTGTTCATCTCCATGCTTTGAATATGAGATTCGGCAGGCCTGGCTATCTGTACGCTGGATGGCGTTGATGAGGCGCTCAATTCGAATTGCGATATCGGACTGGGATTGGAGGGTGTTGGCGTTTTGTTTGGTCATGGCTCTGTACCTGGTGAGTGGTTTCGCATACCAGGTACGGGATGTGTATTTATTAACCGATGACCTAACCCGGAGGCAGGGTGATAGTGCCGGTGTGGTTACTAAAAACTCAGCCTATCGAGTATTGACACGGTGATAGACTAGAACTATATAACTAGATCCCGCTCCAAGACTCAGCGATCACCCCAGGTTGGCCTGGCAATGGGGAGCAACATTACCGAGCCTGCCGAGAGATTCACCCAATCGCATCCTGGGAGAGTTAGCTGAGAGCGCTGGACTTTCCAAGCGGCATAAACGCCATGACCAGCCTTAGCCGGTCATGGCGTAGGTGATAGTTCTAGCTAGCCATACTCAGGTGGCCGGTGGGGCGCACCGCAGCCCCCTCTGCCAGGTCCCGCTCCTCGATCCTTGCCAGGATCCAGTCATGCACCTCGCTATCGACCCAGCCGACACAGCGGTCGCCCAACGAGACCGGCTTCGGGAAGGTACCTTCCGAGATGTGTTTGTAGATGGTCGATCGGGCAAGACCAGTCGAATCGATGACTTCTTTCAGGCGAATGATCCTCATGAACGGGGCTCCTCATATTCGTTCAGAGGATCTGCAGGAGCAGTAAGAAATAACCTGAAGCCCCGTCACCTACTCGGTTAGCAAGCCAAACTCATAGCGGTTCCACACATCCAGGTCAGCCTCGCTGTCGAACTCACGAAGAAACCCGCCCCGGACATCCTTGTACACAATGCAGCAGTTCTGATTCTCGGGAGCCGGATAGACGATCAGAGAAACGACCTCCAAGGCATCATCGCGCCCTTCTGGCTTTGGCACAGGTATCAGCCTAATCACCTGGGGTTGGTACCCCGACCATGCCTTGCCATTGAACTTCTGCTTCAAATGCTCGGCCCACTCAAACGCCACCTCAAAAAAGTGATCGAGCACTCCAGGCCAGTAGTAGCCAGCCTCGTCCTGCCCCGGCTTTGTTGTGCGTTAAAACTGGCTCCGTTGCTGTTCTGCCGACCCGGAGACCTGCGCCACATGGAGTGGTCGGAGGTCAATCTGGATGCTGGCGAATGGCTGATTCCCGGCCACAAGATGAAAGGGCTCACTGCCACCAAACAGGATCGCCCGGATCACTTGGTTCCCCTAAGCCAGCAAGCAATCGCGGTTCTACGCGAGCTGAAACCACTCACCGGCAGACATCGGTACGCCTTCCCCTCGGCACGAGGAGGCGACCGACCGATGTCCAACAATGCCGTACTCAGCGCGTTACGCCGCATGGACATCAGCGGCGACGAAATGACTGGGCACGGCTTTCGTGCGACCGCGAGAACCATAGGTGCTGAGGTGTTGGGGTTTCGCCCCGATCTCTTGGAGCATCAGCTTGCACACACGGTAAAAAATCCACTGGGGCGCGCATACGACCGAACATCATTTCTGCCTGAGCGCCGCGATATGATGCAGCGCTGGTCAGATTACCTAGATGCAATCAAGGCTTGAGCTCACTGCTTGGGCTTGCAATACAGACTCCCGGTTGGTAAAAATCATGCATCTCTAGGGCGTTCATAGGACGCAATGGGATCGTCACGCTGCCCCGGTTACGGCGTTAAGAATCCGAAGTCCATCTGTTGTTAGCAAATGGACTTTCTGGCTACCTCATCGGGGTATCGCCAGCATCTCGCAAGGCCTTTTTCGCCTGCTCGTCAGCATCAAGGCTGCTTAAAAAACGTACGGGCCTCTATCCCGTACCAGCTGGGTCTTTCCTCTCCCCCACGCCAAAGACACAGCTTCAGCTGTCATGAGCACAGCTGCCGCCGATCGTGTCCCGGGAAGTGGTGTAACTGAACCAGCCGAAGGCGCCCTGCGGGCGAAAGAGGTT